>CALGKL010000055.1 GCA_937930495.1 uncultured Gloeocapsa sp. | reverse complement strand
GTTGCAACCAGTGCAATTCTTCTTTAGCTAACTTTTCCCAAAATGCCACAGGATCGGTTTTGGCTTGTTGGTAGAGTTGTTGATAGTCACCAAAGCTTTTAATATGAGCTCTAGCGGCAAATTCAGCCGGTGGATTAAATAAGCGTTTTTCTTGCAGTATTGATTCAATGGTTGGTTGTGACATCGTTGTTTTTTCTGTTTGTACCTACAACTATTTTGCGTTTTTTGGTTTCAGATAAGATGTTGAGAATTGTTACAAAAAATTCAATATAAATCCTCTTTTAATCCCTTTCTCAAGGGATACTATATAACATATGTGTTTAGGTATTTAGCTGCGGCGGAAATAATTTTTGTAAAAGTTGTAGAGAATGCTGACTAATATAGTTTTCAATCAAGATTATCCGGGGAAAACTTCTTAACTCTTCTCTAATTATTCCTAATACGGATTCGAGATCTTGACGACTGAAACGATCGCTGATAATAATCTGACTAGACTTGACTAAACGAGTTAATTTCTCTCGCTCTTTAGATTGTGCAGTGATAATAATTATTTCTTCACCACGGCTAGATTTAATAATTTTTTCCGCTTGAGTTAATATTTTTTTACTTAAACTTACTAAGCCTAAATAAATCCCCGCAGGTAATTCTTTGATTAGTTGTAATTCTTGTTGATAATCATAAATATCTATTATGAATAAATTGGTGGTACTATTGTTAATCACTTCCGAGACTTTTTGGGCAAAAAAACGATTAGTTATAACTGTAATTACCTGATTATTTCTTAAATATTTTTTCAATTTTTCTAGAGAAATTAAATCTATTTTTCTGTTTAAAGCTAGGGTTAACTCTTGAGACATTAAATCTCCTGTATCTAAATCTTCTTGGGGAGTCGTGACAATAATCTTCTGTCTCACTGCTAACCGATAGTTGATTTCTTGTTTAAATATTTCCTGGATTTGGGTTAAATTAAAACCTTCATTTAATAAATTATCGATAGTAGCAGAGATACTTTGATTAACATAATTAAGGGGTTTTTCCGGTGTTTTAACGTAGATTCCTGAACCTTTTTTAAATTCAACTAAACCTTGTGTTTCTAAAAGTTGATAAACTCGACTAACAGTATTGCGGTGTATGTTAAGTTGTTGGGCTAGTTGTCGGGTACTGGGTAAACGTTGTCCTGGTGTATAATAACGAGAAGCGATGGCGAATTGAATTTGTGCTAATAACTGTTGAGAGGGGGAAATTTCGCTATTTGGTTGAATTTGTAAACGAAACATAAACACCCTTATCTGAGTTTTCCTGAACGCAAAATACTAATAATTAACCATAATCCCAGAAAACTAGCAGCAGTAAAGAGAATATTGCTTAAAACCAGGAGTTGACTAGTTCCAGAATTAGCGGAAATAATCGCCGCACCCATAATTAAAGAACCCACTAAAATACTAAAAGAGAGACGATTAGCGGAATCATCGATACTTTTTCTGAGGTTATCTAAATTTTGGAGGGTAATATTCCAAGTAATGGTTTCTGAGGTCACTCTTTCTAGGAGTAAGTCCAGTTTACGCGGCGATCGCAGGGAGAGATTTTTTAAATCTAAGGCGGTTCGTAATAAAGTAGAGGAGGGATTTTCGCCGATTAACTGACGTCGAAATAAATCAGTTACCAAGGGTTTAACTTCTTCGAGTAAATTCACTTCGGGGTAAAAACTACGGGCTACACCTTCTAGATTAGCCAGGGTTTTTGCGTATAAACCCATATTCCCAGGGAGACGTATTTTATTATTACGGGCTATAGCTAACACCTCGTAGAAGACTTCACTAAAGTTAATCTCTGAGATACTGAGATTATAGTATTTTCTAAGCATACGGTCATAATCGTTTTGCAGGTCAATCAGATTAATCGCGGTATTGGTATCAGCTAAATCCAGGGTTAACTCGCTACAACGTTGGGCGTCAAGATCTACTATTGCTAATAACATTTCAATCAGGATTTTTTGGGTACGTGGGTCTAAACGTCCAATCATGCCACAGTCTAACAGAGCGACTTTACCATTGTCTAGATAAAATAAATTACCAGGATGGGGATCAGCGTGAAAAAAACCATCTATATACAACTGTTGAAAAAAGACTCGAAACAACAGAGTGGTAATTCTCTGACGTTGTTCTTCTTCCTGGGTAGGATCGGGAAATTTCGCGGTTAATAGGGGAACACCTTCTAACCATTCTAAGACTAGTAATTTAGAGGAGGTCAATTCCCAATAGATTTTCGGGATAACTAAGTCTTCGGGGTTAAACCATTCTCCCTTGGCTATATTTTGCCGTAGTTTATCGGTGTAGGTTGCTTCCCTGGTAAAATCCAATTCTGCTTTTAAAGCTTTGGTAAATTCTTCGGCGAGAGCGATGATATCATAGTCCTTACCAAAGTCAGTCAGAGCAGCCAATTCAGCGATCGCTTTAATCAGAGAGATATCTTGATTGACTATTTCCGCAATATTCGGTCGTTGCACCTTAAGTGCTACTTCTGTACCATCAGAGAGGATAGCACGGTGTACTTGTCCAATCGAACCAGCGGCGATCGCTTCTGGATTAATTTGGCTAAAAATCTTCTCCATTGGTTCTGATAATTGCTCACTGATTTGTTTTTCAATCTCCGACCAAGGTACAGGAGGAACCTTTGCCTGTAGTTCGCTTAAAGCTTCTATATATTCTTTAGGTAATAAATCTGGACGTGTAGAGAGTAGTTGTCCTAATTTAACGTAAACAGGACCTAGTTCAATGAGGATTTTACGCAAAACCGCCGGGGTAGGTAATTGGGCTTGATCAGGTTTACCTCCTGTGAGTAATCCTCGCATATAATCCCAACCATTGCGTAAAACAACTTCAATAATTTCTCGTTGACGATTGGTATATTGAGTAAGAGCGAACATTTTTGTTTATCTAGAGTGAATATAATAGATGTAGTTAAGTTTTACAGTAAAGACCTATGGCAAGCTCAAAAATATCTCATTTCTCTCAGGATCACGAATTGTGGGACAGTCTTAAACAGGCGATCGCTCATAGTTCTGGTTTTAAAAGTTGGTTACAGGATAAAGGAATTGAATCAGGGTTAACCCAAGAACTTCTTGATACTTATATTCGTAATTATCTACGGGAGACTTTAGAAACTTTGGCTTATTAGATGGATATTGTGTTAGAGCTTTAACTCTAGCACCAATTCTAAAATCTGGCTAAATCTATTATAAACTTTGGTAAAGCGATCGCCGTCTAGATGTACTTGAGCAGTAGGATAATTAATCAGTATCTCTAGTAAACTAATCCGATCATCCTCAAGAGCAGAAGTAACTAAAGCACCGCGTAAAGATTCACGACTAGCTCTCCCACTAGGAGTCATAATTATGGTAGAGAGCAAATCTAACAGTCTTTCCCCGATCGAGGTGTTGAGGATTTTTGCTAAAGTAATAGCATCTACTTCTATCTCTTGACTGAGAACAATACGTAGATCTTCGGGTTTAGAGTTAATTTTCTGGAGATAATACCCTAATTTTGGCGAAACTTGATTATATTTGACTAAATTCTCTAAATCTTCTACAGGAATAGTAACTCGGATTGAACCACTCTGGAAAACTAAAGTTTCAGCAGCTAAAGTGGATGTAGGGGTATGGATTCCCCCTACAGCTAGAGTCAGTAGGAAAGTTATAATGAGAGCTAGATATGATAACTTTAGCATTTAAACAGAGTACATGAAGACCTCAAACGCTGTTATTAGTTCTGTAGAAAAACTCGACTATCGTGTCACGGTAGGAGACGTCGCAGCGAAGGCGGGGTTAGAGATTAATTTAGCACAACAAGAATTATTAGCTTTAGCTGCTGATACGGGTGGACATCTCCAAGTAGCCAATACAGGTGACATTGTCTATCTATTCCCTCGCAACCTCCGTAGTATTTTGCGTAATAAATACTGGCAATTACGTTGGCAACAATGGTGGCAAAAAGTCTGGCGAGTTTTATTTTATCTGATTCGCATTAGCTTTGGGATAGCTTTGATTCTCTCTATTTTACTGATGTTAGTTGCCATATTAGTGATTATCGTCGGTTTAAGCGCCAGCAGCAATAGAGAGGATAATTCGAGTGATAGTCGTAGTAGTAGCGGTGGTATCGTCTTTGTCCCTCAATTTTGGTTTAGTCCTCGTTCCTTCCGCATTTTTAATTGGGATTATGGTTATTCTAACTCTAGAGAAAGACAAGTAACCGAAAATAATCACAAAATGAGTTTTCTAGAGTCTATTTTCTCCTTCTTGTTTGGTGATGGTAATCCCAATAGTAGATTAGAAGACCAACGCTGGCAAATGATTGGTACGGTTATCCGTAATAACCAAGGAGCGATCGTCGCTGAACAAATCGCCCCCTATTTGGATAATGTTACCAATACCGAGGATGAAAGTTATATTCTCCCTGTGTTAACTCGTTTTAATGGTTATCCGGAAGTCACTGAATCTGGAGATATTATCTATTATTTTCCCGAGTTACAAGTCACAGCCAAAGAAAATCAACACCAGGACATCTTTCCCTATCTCAAGGAAAAACTCTGGCAATTTAGTCAAGCAAGTAGTGGTCAAATTATGGGGGCGATCGCCCTTGGGAGTGTTAATTTTATTCTCGCTTTAGTCTTAGGTTATTTTCTCCAAGAGGAGTTCGTCACTGAATTAGGGGACTTTATCGTTTTTGTCGATTCTATCTATGGGTTTTTGTGGATTTATGCTATTTCCTTTTTAGCTATCCCTCTTGGTCGTAATTTTTGGCTACAGGGTAAAAATCGAGAAATTCAACGACGTAATCAAGCTAGAGAAATCCAAGCTAATCTCTTAACTCAAGGATCGGAACATCTTCGTCAGAAGATCGCCTCGGCGCGTCGTTTGGCCGCCCAAAAAGTTCTTGGCGATGAGGATATTACCTATTCTACCGAAAAGGATTTACTCACCCAAAATCTCGAACAAGCAGAGCAAATCGACCAAGAGTGGCTTAAACGCTTAGAATCAAACTAAAATATTAATTAGTGTTAAGCACAATCAAACTGGAGATTATATGTTTTTACCTTGGGAGACTCTCTGTTGTGGGAAATCATCCTATTCCCGTCGTTCCTACAACGAACGTCGTTTACAATTCCTCAAATGGATGCGCGATGATTTAGAAGCTAAATTAGCAGGAATCAACGCAGCTATTCAAACCGTAGAACGTCAAATCGATGAGGATGATACCTCTACTTCTACCTCTACTACCACAGCTTAAATGTAATTGTAATTAATATACTAGGGAGGATAATTATCCTCCCTTTTGAATTAAGGCAACTAATGTTGCTTTAATTATGGTGTAACAAAAATTCAAAGAAGTGCTAGGGAAGATTTATTTCAAGAAAAGGCTATTAATATTTGCTTCTAACGAAAAACATACTACTTAGATTAAATTAATAACAACCAGGTTCGTCACTATAACACCAACCTCCACCGATATTATAGATAATTTTCATACTAGTTTCATGAGACATGGTTAGTATCTGAGATAAAAGTTCGTGCTTTCTCGCTGTCTCTTCTGGGTCTGACCAATCTGTATTTGTTTCCACATTTTCTTGTATGCTTACCAAAGTTTCTGCTGGTATTCCCGCAAAGACAACTAAGGGG
>CALGKL010000054.1 GCA_937930495.1 uncultured Gloeocapsa sp. | reverse complement strand
TCCCCCATCAGTCCGGCGCGGATGGAGGCTCTCTATGGTAAACTTTGGGAGAAAAAGGATTTGGCCTCTCTTAATCTCTACGACCAAATACGTAAAGTGGAACCAATGCAACGGGCTTTACAGGAATTGGGAGCTACCGCTTGGTTAGCCGGGTTACGCAAAGACCAAACCGAACACCGTAAAACCCTAGACTATATTGCTATACAGGGGAAATACTATAAAATCCACCCGATCTTAACTTGGAATGCTAAAGACATTTACCAATATTTAACTAAATATGACCTCCCCTATCATCCTTTTTTTGACCAGGGTTATGTTTCTGTAGGTGATTGGCATTCGAGTCGTCCTCTGTTAGACCATGATGAACATGAGCGTAATACCAGGTTTCACGGTCTGAAGCAAGAATGCGGTTTACACTTGGATCAGCTGACCTCTGAACAAGTTCAGAGTCTAGATTCTAGTGGTTTATGAGTTTTCTGGTTGTCGGATTCTTTTTGGCTGTAAATAAAGGTTATCTAAGATAAGGTTAAATCCTACACCCTGGAGTAACTTATCTCAACCGGCAAGCATATAAGCAGATAAAAATAAAGCGATGAGTAACCACTGGCGATCGCCAAATCAAAAGCTGAAAAGCCTGTACCTCAAAAAATTGTCGGCTCTCTGAAGCCAAAGCCTAGGGCTAGATCTTCAGCTTGTTTACCCAAGGTTTCCGGATAAAGAGGTAATTTTGGTCATAAACGTTTAATCTGACTAATAACCTAGGTCCAATAATTAAACCCGCAGTGACTAACAAAGCAATCAAACCCAGGTCAACCAGAATTACCCCCAACCAGTAACAAAAAGATAGCCAAAACCCATAGCCAAGTGGCAACTGAGATATTAATAACAGGACGTTCAGACATAAAAATTACCTAAAATGTGTTAAGCTAGTCAAGTTGTTTAAAATCACACATCCAGCAATTCGGGTGTTTCTGACAAGGAATTCCACTGGATGGAGGTTAAACCCGAAACAGGAGTTAAATATATATGTCAGTTGTTTCCCTCGCCGATTTATTAGAATCAGGAGTACACTTCGGTCATCAGACACGTCGTTGGTCTCCGAAAATGAAACCATACATCTACGCTCCTCGCAATGGTGTTCATATTATAGACCTAGTCCAAACCGCAGAAAAGTTAGAGGAAGCCTATAGTTATTTACGTGAAGCCGCAGCCGAAGGTAAAAAAGTACTGTTTATCGGTACTAAACGCCAAGCCGCAGGTATCATAGCTCAGGAAGCCAAACGTTGTAAAGGCTATTACGTCAATCAACGTTGGTTAGGGGGTATGCTAACTAACTGGGAAACGATCAAAACTCGCATTGAAAGACTCAAAGAATTAGAGCAGCTCAATGAAAGTGGAGCATTAGATAAAAGACCGAAAAAAGAAGCATCTTCTTTACGTCGAGAATTAGAAAAACTGGAAAAATATCTCGGTGGTTTAAAAACAATGCGTCGTGTTCCCGATGTGGTAATCGTAGTTGATATACGTAGAGAACATAATGCTATTATGGAATGTCAAAAATTAGGAATTCCCGTAGTAGCGATGATTGATACTAACTGCGATCCTAGTTTAGTTGACTATCCTATACCTGCTAACGATGACGCGATTCGTTCGATTAAACTAATTGTGGGTAAATTAGCAGACGCAATTAATGAAGGACATCAAGGTGGTACATCTCCAGGTAAAGACGACGACATAGATTATGATCAATTTGAAGAAGAAGAAGAAGAAGAAGAGATAGAAGAATCATTTCTGTCTGAAGAATATCCTGAAGAAGAAGAGACCGAAGAGTAGTCAGACCGTGAGATTATGATTATAAATCAACAAAAGAGAGCATAACATGGCTGAAATATCCGCAAAACTAGTTAAAGAGTTACGAGAAAAAACAGGCGCAGGGATGATGGACTGCAAAAAAGCCCTGAGTCAGAATGATGGTGATTTAACCAAGTCGATCGAATGGTTACGTCAAAAGGGGATCACCTCTGCTGAGAAAAAAGCAGGACGCGTCGCCGCCGAAGGATTAGTATCTAGCTATATCCATACTGGTGGTCGTATTGGTGTTTTAGTGGAAGTTAACTGCGAGACAGACTTTGTTGCTCGTCGTGAAGAATTCAGCGAATTAGTGCGCAATATCGCCATGCAAATCGCTGCTTGTCCCAATGTGGAATACGTCAGCGTTGCGGAAATTCCCGCGGAAATAAGCGCCAGAGAAAAAGAGATCGAAATGGGTAGAGATGATCTGGGCAATAAACCGGATAACATCAAAGAAAAAATTGTTCAAGGTAGAATCGAAAAACGTCTCAAAGAACTTTCTCTCTTAGATCAACCCTATATTCGGGATCAGAGTATCACCGTCGAAGAGTTAATTAAACAGGCGATCGCCCAACTAGGGGAAAACATCCAAGTGCGTCGTTTTGTTCGCTTTGTCCTTGGTGAAGGGATTGAAAAACAAGAGTCTAACTTCGCTGAAGAAGTAGCCGCGCAAACTGGTCAACTTAATAAATAATTAACAGATTATTCTTTCCCTACCTACCCTGATCAGGGTAGGTTTTTCTTTACTAATTCAGAACTTCCCCAGAAATTAACACCCATAGGCGATCGCTCTACTACTAGTATCCGCTTGATCAATTGCTCAGAAAGGGAAGCTATTTTAAATAAAAAGCGAGAGTTAATATCCTTGTCCAATTTAACAGTTAGCACGAGGTTTTAATCAAGAACTTTAAGTATTTCTAGATTATCCCAATTACCCTTAAATAAAAGTAGGCAAATCGATCACTTTTTTGCTTTTTTTAATACCCGAGTCGGAAACGTTATCTATTCCTGGGGAAGGCCAATGAGATTTAGG
>CALGKL010000053.1 GCA_937930495.1 uncultured Gloeocapsa sp. | reverse complement strand
GATTTAGAAGCAGGTATTCAAGGTTTTTGGTATCCCTATCGCAATATCTTTAATCTAGTAGCTGACTTGGATTTAAATCCTTTTACCCCCTTTACTCGCTCTTCCCAATATTCCCCCGCCGGGTTAGAGGCGCAATCCCCGATTTTCCAAGATTTACCTAGACTTCCTACTCCCTTGGGTACTTTCTGTTATACACAATTCTATCGTTTACCCTTGAGCGATCGCCTATCTTGTCTCCCTCTACTCTACGCCGTTATTGATTTTGATCATAGTCCTACTGCTTGGCAAAAATACGACAAAATGACCGCTAGAGAGTTATTTAAACAATTTGGCGTCTCAGAAAGACTATATAAAGAAGCTTTTGAACCAATGTTGTTAGTGGGTTTATTCGCTCCTGGTGAACAATGTAGCGCTGCTGCAACTTTAGGTATGCTTTATTACTTCATCCTCGCTCATCAAGCCGATTTTGATGTAGTTTGGTGTCGTGGGACCGTAGGGGAAAAGATTTTTCATCCCTGGGTAACTAAAATTGAGCATCTAGGTGGTAAGGTTTTAACTAATAAACGCGTCAGGGATATCATCCTCAATGACCAAGGAGAAGTAACAGGAGTTGTTTGTGGGACGGAGGTTTTTAACGCTGACGCAGTTATTTTAGCTTTAAGTGTTAGTGGTCTGAAAAAAATTGTCCTTCAAAGTGATAATTTACCAAAATATCCAGAATTTTGTAGTTTAAATAATTTAGGCTCAATAGATGTTTTAGCAACCCGTCTTTGGTTTGACAGAAGGATTGAAATTCCTCTCCCCTCTAACGCTTGTTTTGGCTTTGATTCCACTACCGGTTGGACATTTTTTGATTTGAATAAACTACATGACGCCTATCAAAACGAAGTCGGTAGCGTCATCGAAGTGGATTTTTATCACGCTAATCAACTCCTCCCGCTCAAGGATGAAGATATTATTAAAAAAGTGCAGAAAGATTTAAGTACTTGTGTACCCGCTTTTGCTCAAGCTAGAGTAGTTGATTATGGAGTAATTCGTGTTCCTCAAGGAGTAACACATTTTGCCCCTGGTAGTTATCAATATCTGCTCAAGAATACCTGTACTATCCCTAATCTTTATTTAGCAGGAGACTGGATTATCAATTCTCACGGCTCATGGTCACAGGAAAAAGCCTATGTAACAGGTTTAGAAGCAGCTAATTTAATAATTGAGAAATATCGACAGGGACAACCCGCTAAGATTATACCCGTTGAACCCGACGAACCCCATATTCAAATTGCCCGTTATCTCAATCGCTGTTGGCAATTTTTGTTAAAATAAAGCCAGATAGAGGTAAATAGGATGAAAAATCCATGCTAAGCCTAAATACACAGGTAACCATCGACAGGTTTGAGCAATTACAGCAAAAATTACGCGATCGCTGGTGCAATAATGACCCTTTAGAACAGGATGACCATGATATTCTCGTTATTCCTTCCTTTAGTGTTGACCAAGAAATAGGGAAAAACGTTCCCGGTTTCCTACACTACGAAGAAAGGTTATTATTCTCTCTGATGAGATTGTGTAACCCCCATACCCGCATCATTTATGTCACCGCTTTACCTCTATCCCCGATGATTAGAGACTATTATCTGCAAATGTTATCGGGAATACCCTTTTTTCACGCCCAACGACGCTTACTACTACTATCTACAGATGATGGCTCTTTTAGACCCCTGACCGAGAAAATTTTAGAACGTCCTCGTCTGGTTCAACGCATTCGTAATGCTATGCGTCGGGAGAAATCCTATATCGTCTGTTTTAACTCTACCTATCTGGAACAAGAATTATCCGTCAAATTAGATATACCGCTGTTTGCTTGTAGTCCCCAACTGTTGTACTGGGGGTCAAAAAGTGGGAGTCGGGAAATTTTTGCCCAAGGGAATATACCCCATCCCGATGGGAGTTTAAAAGTTACGAGGATCTCAGATTTGGTCAACGAAGCAACCCAACTCTGGGAACGTCAACCCCAACTACAGAGAATCGTAGTCAAACTCAACGAAGGATTGTCAGGAGAGGGAAACGCTATTCTGGATTTACGACCTTTGCAACAATTGATTAACGCTGACCTGACGACTAAACAAGAGGCGATCGCCAAGAGTCTGGAAACGATGCGTTTTCAAGGTGTCAAGGAAAATTGGACTACCTTCTCTCGTCGGATTCCTGAATTGGGTGCGATCGTCGAAGCCTTTATCGAAGGAGCAGAAAAGCGATCGCCAAGTGTCCAAGGTTATATCAGTCCCAATCAAGAAGTAGAAATTCTCTCCACTCACGACCAAATTCTCGGAGGACCCGACCAACAAGTTTATCTCGGTTGTCGTTTTCCAGCTGATGATGCTTACCGACTACAAATACAAACCCTCGGATTAAAAATAGGTCAAATCCTCGCCGCTAAAGGCGCAATCGAACGCTATGGAGTGGATTTTATCGCCGTACGTCAGGGAAAAACTTGGCAGTTACACGCCATTGAGATTAACCTCCGCAAAGGAGGAACAACTCACCCCTTTATGACCTTGAAACTACTCACTAAGGGAACTTATGACCAACAGACGGGTTTATTCTATAGTCCCGAAGGCATCAGAAAATATTATGTAGCTTCAGATAACTTACATAAACCACAGTATAGGGGGCTATTACCCCATGATTTAATGGACATCATCGCCGAAAATCATCTCCATTTCGATAGCAGTACCAAAACAGGTACAGTCTTTCACCTCATGGGCGCACTCTCAGAATTCGGTAAACTAGGCTTAACTAGTATCGGTAACTCTTGGGAAGAAGCAGAAACCATCTATCAACAAATCGAAGCGACCTTAGATAAAGAAACCTCTACCTTGAGCAACCGTGAACAAGAAGAAAGTCTCCCTATGACCTGGAATTAAAATAAATACCTTAAGAACTTATGTCTAATTGTTCCCCGGAAGAAATCCTCAACCTAGCCAAAAAAAAAGGTGCTAATTATGCTGAAATCTATCAAGTAAGTTCGGTTAGTTCCCCGGTATCTTTTGAAGCTAATCGATTAAAACAGATCGAAACCTCTCAATCATCCGGTTGTGCTCTACGATTGTGGGTTCAAGGACGTCCCGGATTGGCCGTAGCCTATGGTAAAGTAGACCCAGAAACTCTGGTTGATAAAGCGATCGCTCTGTCAGCAATAAATCCACCGGAAACACCAGAATTAGGGCATAATACCACCGCTATTTACCCCACCACCGGCACAATAATCCCTAATGAAGATTTGGTTAAGATGGGGAAAGAAGCGATCGCTCAGATTAGAGAAGCAGATCCCGACGTTATCTGTAGCGCTGAACTAGAATCAGAATTAGAAACTATTACTTTAATCAACTCCCAAGGACTATATTGTCAATATAGCAGTATTCAAAATAGTTTTTCCCTCGGAATCGAATTAATTAGAGGAGAAGATTTTTTAGGTATCTATGAGGGAGAAGATAGCCAAACCCAACTCAACTACCAACCACTAGTACATAAACTATTACAACGTCTAGAATGGGCTAAAGAAAACGTCCCCTCACCCCAAGGAAAACAACCAGTCTTGCTCACCGCTAACGCAGCTGACTTACTTTGGGAAACCGTTAGCGTAGCTTTAAGTAGCAAAAGAGTCCTCGAGAAATCCTCCCCCTGGAGTGAAAAACAGGGTAAAACCGTCGTCAGTGATTTACTAACTTTCAGACAACAACCCCATCTCCAAGGTATAACTTGTCCCTTTGACGATGAAGGAACACCCACACAGGATTTAACTCTGATTGCTAAAGGAAGACTACTGGAATTCTATAGCGATCGCACCACCGCTAAAGCTATGGGGAAAACAAGTACAGGTAATGGTTTTCGTCCTAGTCTCGGTCATTATCCCACACCTGGACTGGTTAACCTTACCCTCGAACCGGGTACAGAAGATTGGTATAATTTAGTCCAAAAATTAGATAATGGCATGATCATCGACCAAATCCTTGGGGGAGGTCCCGATATTTCCGGTGACTTTTCCGTTAACCTTGACCTGGGTTATCGAGTTAAAAATGGCGAAATTATTGGCCGAGTAAAAGATACAATGGTTGCAGGTAACGTCTATACAGCCTTAAAACAAGTAATCGCCCTCGGTAATGACCTCAATACCTCTGGATTTTATCGGACTCCCTCGGTGATTGTCGACGGTTTATCCCTAACAACCTCTACTGAAAATTAATATGAGCGTTATTTACGACCTAGAACATATTACTACTTATAAATACGCTAACCCCGTCAAATTTGGAGAACATCGCGCTATCTTTTTACCCACCGGTAGTTATGGGGAAAGAGTTTTAGACTACTCCATCGATACTAATATTCCCGCTAATATTCGCTGGATGACCGATACTCTCTCCAATAATGTCGCTATCCTTCAATTTAATCAATCAGCAAAAGAATTAATCGTTACCTATAAAATTAGATGTGAACATTTCGGGATTCAAGCCATTACCGAATTCCCCATAGATGAACGCGCCGAAGAAGTCCCCGTACAATATACACCCAATGAATGGCTAGATTTGTCCAGTTTTATCCGTCCTCATTCCGAAGATCCCCAAGGGATTCTCGCTAGTTGGGTAAAAAGTTTTGTCGCCGGAGATCAAGATGAAACCCTCGATGTCTTGCATAGAATGATGAATAGTATTAACAAAGACTTGACCTATCAATCACGAGAAGTAGAAGGAACTCAATCACCCCCTGAAACCCTAACCTTAAAATCAGGAACCTGTCGAGATTACGCCTGGTTGATGATAGAAGCTTTACGACGTCTAGGTTTTGCCTGTCGTTTCGTTACTGGTTATCTTTATGACCAAGCCTTGGATGGGGGAGAA
>CALGKL010000052.1 GCA_937930495.1 uncultured Gloeocapsa sp. | reverse complement strand
GCTTAAATATTCCCTGTGGAGTAATTGCTGCACCTATTCACATTCAAAACTTTACTTTGGGTTATAAACCCTTTTTAGGTTATGAAGGCACCAATCAAATCGCTGATTTAGTTTATAATTCCTTTACTCTGGGAATGGAAGACCATCTCTTAGAAATTTTTGGCGGACATGATACTAAAGAAGTGATTCATAAAGGGATTTCCGCAGATTCTGACCTAACTTGGACTAAAGAAGCGCAAACAGAATTAAATAAAGTACCAGGTTTTGTCAGAGGTAAAGTCAAACGCAACACCGAAAAATTTGCTCGCGATCGCTCCTTAACCGAGATTACCCTAGAGGTAATGTACGCAGCCAAAGAAGCGATGGGAGCTTAAACGGAGAGAGAGGGATTCGAACCCTCGACACCCTTGCGGGTGTAACGATTTTCGAGACCGTCGCATTCAACCGCTCTGCCATCTCTCCACTATGCTAGCCATATTAGTTTAGCATAGTTTTTGTTTATCTGAGCTCAAGAATCTCTAGCACCATCTCCCACCTATATTTCACTTTCTTGTGATTCTTCAAATTTCGTCCCAACCGGTGACACCAGAGGACATCACGTAACTAGTCACACTAGATTCAAAAAAATTAGCTTTGGTAAAGGCTTCTTTTTTCGTATCAGAAAAGCGTTCCAGATGACTATAGGGACTCTTGTTGTACTTTTCATCCGGATAGAGAGGATTTAAGCCAATTGAACGTAATCTGATATTAGCCAGATACTTAGTATATTGTTCTGTACTTTCCTCTGTTATCCCTAGGATGTTATTCCCCACAATGTGATTAGTCCAGCGACACTCATGTTTAACAGCTTGGTCAAACATCTCATAAATTTGTTCGCGAGAATGGGTAAAAGTATTCATAGCTTCGGGAATAATCCGCTGATAGAGTCTGACGTGACTTAATTCGTCTCTGTTGATCATCTTGAAGATATCGGCAGAACCTGGCATTAACATCCGTGAGGCTAAATTATAAAAATAGATGAAGCCATTATAAAAATATAACCCTTCAAGTAAATAATCAGCCAACAGAGAGATAAAGTAATTTTCAGCCGTAGGGTTATCTACGTATTGCTGATATAACTTAGCGATAAATTCACAACGCTCCGCCAAGACTTTATCTTTGCGCCAAAAATCATAAACTTGGTTTCTCCTCTCGCTAGGAATGATCGTTTCAATAATATACTGATAGGACTGATTGTGCATCGCTTCTTGAGATAGTTGTTCAGCCATACACAAACTTATTTCTGGTGCTGTAATACTATTTTTCAGGTGAGGAATATTACAGGTTTGAACAGAATCCAGAAAAGTCAAGTAGTTAAACTAAGCGGGAAGGTCACCCCTCCGACTCGTCTTCAGAACCGTGCGTGAGACTTTCACCTCACACGGCTCCTCAATTACCTGACTCAGAGTCATGAGCACCATTTTGTAGGCTTCCATCAGTTCTAGTTTTGGCGTCGTGGCAATGGGCGTGTACTAGCTGTAGATTGCTATATACATTTTTTCCCTTTTTGCTCCGAGGTATTATGTGGTCTACTTCCCATAGGTCTTTGTGACGGAATTCCCTTTGACAAATTGCACATCTTCCCTTTTGGAGTTTCAACAGCTTTTGTTCCCTGGTTGTTAGTTCGCTTGAGCTAGATAGTCGTTTTCCCCAATATATTTTGTCACCATCATAGGGCGAGCGATTGCCTTGGACTTTCGCGTGTCTTACTATCGGAGTATCCACGTGTAGGTTTAGCGTCCTTCCGTCCTCCGATTTGAAAACCCAGTTTCTGAGTTTTTGTTCACCCGCTACTCTGGTGTGTCCGGTTGTCACCGTTTTGAAGTATTTATCCTTAACCCACTTTCTGCCTTTATTTGGATGACGTCTTGTGGACCATCTCCATATTTTCTTGTAGACCAAGTCGTCTAGGGTTTTATAGGATTCTTTACTTACAGAGGTACAGTAGTAGTTACTCCAACTGGTTATAATCGGGTTTAAGAGGTTTATCAGGACTTCTTGATTTACACTCTTATTCTTTTCGACTATTGTCGCGATTTTGTCGTAGTGCTTTTTAATCGCCTTTTTGGAGGGTTTGATTAAGAGTTTGAATCCTTTATGGCTTTTACCGCTTTGGTGAATTCCGACCTCGTAGTGTCTTACGTGAAAACCTAGGAAATCGAATCCCTCTGTAGAGTGTACTAGCCTTGTTTTCTCCTCTTTAAGTTTTAATCCAATTGGTTCTAGGAATTGATTGATTTTTTCCTTTGCCTCTAGGACTATTTCTTTTGACTCGTGTATTACTACAAAGTTATTGGCGTATCTAACAAAGGAGAAGTTTCTAAGATTATCTCTTTTGGCACCCTTCCACGCTTTCACCCATTCATTTAGCGTTTCTTCCATACCATGTAAGGCTATATTCGCTAGAAGGGGAGAGATTACTCCACCTTGGGGGGTGCCCTCGATGGTATGGAATAGCTGTTTGTCTTCCATGTATCCCGATTTCAGCCACAACTTGATTTGACGTCTGAAAGTTACTAAACAATCTCCCAACTTGTTTAGTAAGTAACTGTGATTTATCTTGTCACAGCATTTGGCTATGTCTGCATCGAGTATCCACTTCTGCTTTAGTCTGAGCTGAAGGAATATGGCTTCTATAGCATCGTGGCATGACCGACCAGGTCGGAATCCATAGCTGTTTGGTTCGAAAACTGCCTCCCATTCTGGCTCTAGAGCTAGTTTGACTAGCATTTGTGTCCCTCGGTCTTGAATTGTAGGGATGGATAATGGTCTTTGTTCCCCATTGGGTTTGGGAATGTATATCCTCCTAAGCGGTTTGGCTTTTCCATTTACTCTCAAGTTTTGGAGCATTTTGAACCTTTGGGTTGGTGTTAGGACTTTACGTCCATCAACTCCAGCAGTTCTCTT
>CALGKL010000051.1 GCA_937930495.1 uncultured Gloeocapsa sp. | reverse complement strand
CCTTACTCACGGGATTCGTGCTTCCGATATGAGTGGAATTGGGTTTAAAGATTGCTTTATCCCTGAAACCCATTTACTGCAAAAAGAAGGAGATGGGTTAGAATTAGCCCTCAAAGGATTCCAAATTACCCGTACACTCTGCGCTGCTTTTTCCCATGGAGCCGCTGATACTGCACTAAGGACTACATTAAATTTTGCTCTTAACCGAGAAATCTATCACAAGAAGGTTATTGACTTACCCCAACCTCGTCAAACCCTCGCTGATGCTTTTCTAGATATTCTGATCTGTGAATGCGAGACGATTAGTTCAGCTAGAGGTTTCCATGTTATACCCGAACAATTTAGCGTTTGGTCTGCGGTGGTTAAATACTTCGTGACTACTCGTCTAGAAAAGATGATTAATAACGTTTCGGTGGTCTTAGGATCTCGTTTTTATCTCAGAGAAGAACACGATTGGGGGATCTTTCAAAAACTGTTGCGGGATAACTCGATCATCAGTATGTTTGATGGAAGTAGCGTTGTGAATTTACACGCTTTGATTTTACAACTGCGTCACTTGACTAAATATCGCGATCGCCGTCAACCGGAAACCTATACCCAGATTGCTACTAGTCTAGCTGCTATCTTCTCCCTAGATCGAGAACTCCCCACCTTTGACGGGACAAAATTATCTTTGTTCGGAAGGGGAGCAGACTATCCTCTTCAGGGTTTAGAAATTGCCCAAAAAACCCTCTCTACCCTGACTAACGTCAATGCCAAAGTACTTGCTCATCTGCAAAACTTAACCCAAATCATTCTAACAGAATTAGACAACCACGACCAAATCATTTCTCAATCTCAATTTGCCTTTGGTCATGAACAATCCCCAGAAATGTTTGAAATTGCCCAAAAATATTGTACCCTTCATGCTGCTGCTTGCTGTCTCCATTTTTGGGTTTATAATCGAGAAAGATTAGGGGAATTTTTCGCCGAGGGTGAATGGTTGGTCTTAAGTTTGCATCGCCTGTTACGCAGCCTCAGACCTATGGCATACTATATTGATCAAGTGTATGTTGAAAAGATCACTCAACATCTGCTTAAACTAAATCAAGAGAATCAACAATTTTCTCTCATTCCTATTCCCTTGGCTAAAACTGACACATTAACTGACGAGGATAAAATTAATGCAACTCCAAGACTCCAACCACAAAACTGACACCCCTGAAGTAATCATCCAAAATTGGTTAGTTAAGCAAATTGCGGCTAATCTTTCTCTAGATGTTAATAAACTCGATGTTAACCAACCCCTAACGCGTTATGGTTTAGACTCTATTGACGCGGTTACCCTGGTGGGAGAATTAGAAGACTGGTTAGACGAGGAATTACCTGCTACTTTATTTTGGGATTATCCTAGTATAGCTGCAGCTTCTGAATATTTAGCGGAAAAATTTGACCTATCTAAGATTATTAGCTAACGGATACGTGAATTATTCTGATTTTTCTTTTTGGTGGGTTCTATTATTATTTAGTATTCCTTTTTTTAGTTTACGCTTTCTGGGTAAACTAACTAGCTTTTGGCTTCCTAAATTTGATAGTTATGGTCTGTTAATTCTTTCTTTAATCTTATTTTTGAGCGCGAGTAAAACTAGTTTTATTATCTTTATCTTTGAGATAATTTTTAACTATTTGATGGTCACTTTGATGTTGCGTCGTCAAGGTAGTTCAGCTAAAATAATTGCTACTATCGTCATTGTTTTTAATGTGGCGGTATTGGCTTATTTTAAATATTTAACCTTCCTGGTAGAAGATGTAATTGGGTTAGTTATTGGGGGTGTACCTGAGAATTGGCAAGATAATTTTATTCTCCCAGTTAAAACCTCTATTCCTCCTGGAGTTTCTTTTTATACATTTCAGATGATCGCTTTTGTGGTAGATTCTCTGAACTCCCGCAAGAAAAAACCCATAAATTTCCTAGACTACGTCAATTTTATCGCTTTTTTCCCACAATTGGTAGCCGGACCAATCGAACGTAAAGTTGATTTATTTCCCCAATTACAATCTTTTCAATTTAAATTTACTTTAGATAACTTTTACGAGGGTTTGCGGTGGTTATCTTTGGGTTTATTTATGAAGTTTGTCCTCGGAGACAATCTAGCTTTATATATAGACCCAAGTTTAGCAGATAATCCCTGGTTAATCTGGTTGCAAGCTTTTTTATTCACTTTGAGAATATATTTTGACTTCGCTGGTTATAGTTTCATCGCTGTTGGTTTAGCTAAGTTTTTAGGCGTAAAATTAACTCTTAATTTCTTAGCACCTTATACATCCCAAAGTATCAATGAATTTTGGCGTAGATGGCATATCACCCTGAGTACTTGGTTTAGGGATTATGTCTTTTTACCCTTAATGAATTTTAACAAAAAATGGGCGGCTTTGTTCCTGTTTATTACTTTTAGTCTCTCAGGATTCTGGCATGGTGCCGCCTGGAATTTTATCATCTGGGGTGCTTATCATGGTGCTTTATTATTAATTCTACGCTATTTGGGCAGACCTTTTCAAAAATGGGTCAATCAATACGTCTCCCAATCAGAGTTTATCTCCTGGGGATTAACTTTTGCTTCGGTTATCCTCGGTTGTCTCTTTTTTATGGATAGCAATAGTAAACGCTTATTATCTAAGTTAATAACCCTGATCACTCCCTGGAGTTATTCTTGGGATAATTTGACTCAAGTCTTGAACAATTATACAATTAATGAAGCAACTGTACTAGTTGTTCTTTTGTTATTATCCTTTGCGGTCTTATTTTTGGAACATCTAGCGGTTTGGCAAAAGAAATTTGAATACGAATTCTTACTATCTCCTTGGCTATCTCCTATTCTCTTGGGGTTATCTGTCCTATTAGCTTCTAATTCCCCCGCTGATTTTATCTATTTTGAATTTTAGCTAGAAAATAGCTAATGTTATCATAGATTTAAAACCCCTTATATATCCTCAAAATTGGAACAATATCAATGAAACCATGTAATCCTAAAAAAAGGAGTAAAAACAGTCATCAACAGTGGTTATTAGCTGGTTGCGGTGTGATGTTGCAAGCATTGCTATTATTACCTGCCAAGGCTTCTAGTGCTACTCTTAGCTACAGTGAGTTAATTACCAAGGTTAAAGATAACCAGGTTACTGAGGTTATTATCGATCCGACGACTAATCGCGCTACAGTTACCTTAAAAGATGAAACCACACCTAAAGAAGTAGAGCTATTACAAAATAACACCGAACTCTTCAATTTGTTACGTCAAAAAAACCTGGATTTTGGAGTTAGTCCCTCTCCAGATACAGCAGATGCAGCCAGAATTATCGGTAATTTATTTTTATTGTTATTATTGTTAGGCGCTATGGTCATGCTTTTCCGTCGCGCTGCTAATGCTTCAGGTCAAGCGATGAATTTTGGGAGATCTCGCGCTAGATTTCAGATGGAAGCAAAAACAGGGGTAAATTTCCAAGATGTAGCGGGAATCGAGGAAGCAAAAGAAGAATTACAGGAAATTATTACTTTTCTTAAACAACCAGAAAAATTTACTTCTCTCGGGGCTAAAATTCCCCGCGGTATCCTCTTGGTAGGACCTCCGGGAACAGGTAAAACTCTGATGGCTAAAGCGATCGCCGGAGAAGCGGGAGTACCTTTTTTTAGTATATCAGGCTCAGAATTCGTGGAAATGTTCGTAGGGGTTGGCGCTTCCCGTGTCAGAGATTTGTTCAAAAAAGCCAAAGAAAACGCGCCCTGTCTGATTTTTATCGATGAAATCGACGCCGTGGGACGTCAAAGGGGGACCGGAATCGGTGGAGGAAATGACGAAAGAGAACAAACCCTCAACCAGTTGCTCACCGAAATGGACGGTTTCGAAGGTAATACAGGTATAATTGTGATTGCGGCTACCAACCGTCCTGACGTCCTAGATTCGGCTTTATTACGTCCAGGACGCTTTGACCGTCAAGTATTGGTAGATTATCCTGATTTTAAAGGACGTCTGGGGATCCTGGAAGTTCATTCTCAAAATAAAAAATTAGCTCCTGAAGTATCCCTAGAGGCGATCGCCCGTCGTACCCCGGGTTTTACGGGCGCCGATTTGGCTAATCTGCTCAATGAAGCGGCGATCTTTGCTGCGCGTAGACGTAAAGCGGCGATCACGATGTTGGAAATTAACGACGCGATCGACCGAGTAATTGCGGGAATGGAAGGAACTCCCCTAATCGATAGCAAAAGTAAACGTCTGATCGCCTATCATGAACTCGGTCATGCGATCGTCGCTACTTTGCAACCTGAACATTATCCTCTAGAAAAAGTAACCCTTATCCCTCGCGGACAAGCCAAAGGGTTGACTTGGTTTACTCCCGATGAAGAACAAGGGTTAATGAGTCGGACACAACTATTAGCTAACATCACTTCAACCTTGGGAGGACGAGCGGCCGAGGAAGTAATCTTTGGTGATGCAGAAATTACAACAGGAGCGGCTAATGACTTAGAAAAAGTAACAGCGATCGCGCGTCAAATGGTGACTCAATTCGGGATGTCTGATTTAGGTCCAATTTTCCTAGAGG
>CALGKL010000050.1 GCA_937930495.1 uncultured Gloeocapsa sp. | reverse complement strand
GCTGCTAGAGTAGCTTGTTTATTATTGAGTCTTAAACTGGTTTTAAAGCCGACGAGCGACATCTTTTAACTCTTGCATCAATTGTTTGTTTTTATGACTTCTTGAACCATAAAGCCTAGCTGAGAATACTATTATTATTTCTAATATATCCTGAGCTAAATCATCTTCAAATGAGCTATCTTCCGTCCTGTTAATAATAATTACCTCTGTGCCAAATATTTCACACAGTGAGAAAATTAATTCACTCCCAAACCGTAACAATCTATCTTTATGGGTTAAGTTTATTAATCGCTTCAAACCTTTTTTAGAATAATTTAATCCACTTCCTAAGTCTTGAATTATTTCTACTTGCCACCCATTTGAAGCGCAAAATAGTTCTAGTACTTGAACTTGTCTGTTTAAATCTTCTCTTGAGACGCGAGCGTAACCTACTGTAAAAGATAATTCTGACTTTATTCCCATTAATTGAGCTAAATCATACCGTCTATGACCGGTAGGAGTTCGCTCTGGTATTAATTTACCAGAAGCCTCCCACCTTCTTAGTGTTTGAGTAGATACGCCTTTTAACAGAAATTGATAATTTAGTCATACCAATCATTATACTCTTCAAAAGTATAAATGTGTATAATTTTGACTAAATATTTTTATTCTGCCCCAAACCCTACTATTCTAGGGAAAATTTCCCGATATCTAGTCACGACTATTTAGAGCAATCAACAAGCGTAGGATAAAGACAAACAGGTTGATATAGGTCAAATACATCGAGAGAGCAGCCGCTAGATACTGATCATCTCTATAGCTTCTTGGTAAAACATAGAAATCAACTACAGCCATTCCCGCAAACAGAAACACTCCCAATCCAGAAATAGCGATTTCCAACCAAGTAGGTGTAAAGATATGAAAAAAACTCAAAAACACTTGAGCAACAATCACTATTAATAAAGCGATTAATCCCAATTGTATGGTTTTGGTTAAAGCTAAACCGTCTTCTTCCCCTAGGTTAGAGCCAATATTTCTAGCGACAATAAAAGTTATGCCACAACCAGCCGCAGCGATCGCCAATCCTTGAGGACCGACTCCTTGACTAGAAAGCGCGACAAAAACCAAACCACTGAGAGTATAACCAGTCAGGAGACTATAAAGAGCCAACAGGGGTAAAGCAGTACCATTATTACCTTTTGCTGCAACATTTTGAGCTACAAAAAACAAGACGATTTGTCCTATTAAGGCAATAATAAAAGTAGGCAGAAAAGCAGGAGATCCCATCATCCCCAAACCACCATAGATCCCTACCGCGGTTAAGATTAACCCTCCACCCACATAAGGAAGGGCGTTAGGAATGACATTAGGTCCAATCAGCGCCTGTGTTTTTGCTTCTCTAATAGCTCGACGAAAATTACTAGTGTTACTCATATACGGTGAACAAAATTGATAACAATTATCTACATTTTAACTAATTTCTACCTGAGGAAAGTAGGAAATAGCCTATTCCCCTAAACTGCGTATTTATTCTGAGACTCAAAAATCTACCAGAGAACATTTCCGTAAATCAGACATGGTTTCTCCTTGAGGTCAATCTGACAATATTACTTAAGTGGTTACCTGTTTGTGCAATTATGGATAGCTCAAATTCTTCTAATCTTAAATCTCGAGAACTTTTTCTAGCCTATTACCGTAAACCCTCGGTAAAAACTCGCAATCAGCTAGTAAAATTAAATCTAGGTTTGGTCAAAAAAATTGCCTATAGTATCGGCCGACAATGTGCTGAGCCTTACGAAGATTTACAACAAATCGGCTATCTAGGCTTAATCAGAGCAATTGAGCGTTATAATCCTTTTCTTGGGAGTGCTTTTAGTTCATTTGCCATTCCCTATATTCGCGGAGAAATATTGCACTATCTCCGAGATAGAAGCAATCTGATGAAAATACCCCGTCGTTGGCAAGATTTAGCCAAAAAAGGGGCAAAAATACGTAAAAAACACCTAACCAAAACAGGAAATCACCCTACTGATTTAGAAATTGCCCAACTTTTAGGGGTAAGTGTCCAGGAATGGCTTGAATGTCAACTAGCTTGTCAAAATCGCTCAACCATTAGTTTAGATTTGGTAGTATCTCAAATGCTCGACAATTCCGTTAGTTTTGGTGAAACTATCCCGGATATTCGAGAACAATATCGCCAAAATTTTGAAGAAGAGAGACTATATCTTGAAGGAGCGATTAGTCAGTTAGAAGAGAAAACCAAAAAAGCGATTGAATGGGTTTTTTTGCAAGACTTATCCCGTAAAGAAGTAGCCAGACGTATTGGTATGAGTCCAATGACCGTAACCCGACATTTGAAAAAAGGAATTGCTGAATTGAGTGTTTTATTGAATTCTAACAATTTACCCGTCAGTGTTTAATAGGTATTGCTATAACCAAGAATGTCTAAACTAAAGCTGAGAAGACTATAGTAATAGTAAAACCATCAGAAATATACCGACATGGGCACATGATAGATTCAAACAAACCTTCTAAATGTATCAGTTTAGTCATCGATAATACCTTCGCGCTCAAGAAGCAGGAGATCCCGCAATTGATTGGTATCTAATTCGGTTAACCAGTCTTCTCCAGTGGCGATCGTTTGTTCGGCTAACTCTTTCTTACTCTCAATCATCTGATGAATACGTTCTTCCAGAGTACCTGTACAGATAAACTTGTGTACTTGGACGTTACGAGTTTGTCCGAGACGAAAAGCGCGGTCAGTAGCTTGATTTTCCACCGCTGGATTCCACCAGCGATCGACATGGAAGACGTGATTAGCGCGAGTAAGGTTTAATCCTGTACCTCCTGCTTTGAGAGAGAGAATAAAAATAGGCGGAGCGTTGGGGTCATTTTGGAAGCGGTCAATCATTTCCTGACGTTGATTACTACGTGTAGCACCGTAGAGCAAGAAAACTTCGGTTTTAAATTTATTGGCTAGATAAGCTTGTAGGAGTTTCCCCCATTCGGAAAATTGGGTAAAGATTAAAGCGCGATCGCCTTCTAGGATTAATTCATCTAACATCTCTTCTAGACGTAAAAGTTTCCCAGAGCGTTGACTGGTATCTATACTTTTTGCCTTTAAAAAATGAGCCGGATGGTTACAAATTTGTTTTAAGTGTAATAAAAGGGTCAAAATATGAGCACGACGTTGAATCCCCTCAAGTTTTTCAATTGCTTCTAAAGACTCATCAACAAGCTTCTGATAGAGTTGAGCTTGTTCAACAGATAAACCGCAAAAAACATTGATTTCTTGTTTAGCGGGTAAATCCTGACTAATTTCTGGTTCAGTTTTCAAGCGACGGAGAATAAAGGGAGAAATAAGCGATCGCAGAGTAGCCAAAGACTGATGATCACCGTATTTTTCAATAGGAATAGCGAAGCGACGCTGGAAAAATTGACGATTTCCCAACCAACCTGGATTAATAAAATCGATAATCGACCAAAGTTCACTCAAACGGTTTTCTACGGGAGTTCCGGTCAAAGCGAGACGAAAATCTGCATTTAACTGACGTGCAGCTTGAGACTGTTTAGCGCTAGGATTTTTGATATTTTGGGCTTCATCGAGAGCGAGAACTTGCCATTCTACCCCTTGCAAAGTAGTTAAATCCCGAGATAACAAAGAATAACTAGTTATGATTAAATCCAACTTAGCTACTTTTTTAGTGAACTCTTGACCTTGAGAACGTTGCTCACCGTGATGTATTAAAACTTTCAGAGTAGGTGCAAATTTATGAGCTTCCCTTTCCCAATTATTAAGTACAGAGGTTGGACAAACGACTAAACTAGGTTTAAGCAAATTTCCCTGTGATTGTAAATGTAATAAAAAAGCGAGAAATTGAGGAGTTTTCCCCAAACCCATATCATCAGCTAGACAAGCGCCAAAACCCCAACGCTCTAAAAAGGTTAACCAACTAATCCCACGTAATTGATAGGAGCGTAATTGTCCTTGAAAAGTTTCTGGTTCGGGGATAATGGTCAAGCTTTGATTATTATTGATATAGTCGATAAGTTCTTGTAGAATACCCTGAGCTTCAAATTTAACTACGGGTAATTTAGCTAATGTTTTGGTATCTCCTGTGCTTAAACGTATTCCATCGGCGACGGATAAATTTAGAGGTTGTTGCGATTGCGCAAAAATAGCTTGAGCTGCTTGTACATCAGAGGGTTCTAATGCTAACCATTGATTGTTAACTTTAACTAGAGGAGATTGAGCGGCTAATAATTGTTTAAACTCTTTTTGCGAGATAATTTGGTCTCCTACTGCTATAGATAACTGATAATCGAGCAAGCTTTTTAAACCTAGACGTTTTCCTGATTGTTGTTGGAGAGTAGCGGTAATTTTTATACCCAAACGTCGTTGCTGATGATCAGAAGCTAAACCCGGTGGGAGGATAACGCCTAAACCATTATTTTGTAATTCTTGAGCTAACCCTCGGATAAATTGGTAAACTTCGATATCCGACAAGATACAGTTATGGGGTTGTCTAGCTTCTAAACTCCTAGCGATAGGAGGATAAAGACGGGAAGCCAACCCCAAACCTTTGAGTAGGGTTTCTTGGGGTTGTGTGATTGTTCTTCCTTGATAAACCAATTCAGAGACGGGATTTTGCCAAATAGTTGGAGCATCTAGTCTTAATTCTGGTGCATCTAGAGCTTGAAGATGATATTGTAGTTGCCAGGTGGACTCGCTATCCGTAGGGGGAGTTAAAACTAGACAGAGACGAAATTGATTTGCCCCTAGTTGATAGTCAGGGTTGGTAACGATGTATTCTTGTCTAGGTAAAATCCAGTTATTGAGGGTAGTTTCCAGACGTTTTAATTCTGAAGTAGATGCGGTTAAAGTGGTTTTAACTGGTTGAGAGAGGGTATATAACCATTTTTGCAGGGTAGATGATTTAGGAGACAGGAGGGGAGAATCGATATAATCACGAATTTGTTGATTGACTATAGCGCTTAAAACCCTTAAGAGTAAATATTGAGCTGAGTATGACTGATTGGGTTGATATTGGGTACAGACTAAAGGCATTAAGCGGCTAAACTTAACTAGGCGAGCTTGATCTAGACTATTATCTAGAAGTAGTCGCCAGTGAGTTTGAGCTGTTGTTTCTGTGCATAGATTTAGATGTGGGATAAATTTGCGTCTAGCTAATAAATCGAGACTCCAGCGATAAATATGACACCAGAAGCAAAGGTCATCGCCATATTCTTGTTGCTCTTGAGGTAGGGAAGTAAGGG
>CALGKL010000049.1 GCA_937930495.1 uncultured Gloeocapsa sp. | reverse complement strand
TGCCCAACTAGACATCTCGTAGATAGTAAAGGGGAAGTTATCGGGTAAGAGCATAATCCAGGGTGGGATAGAGGGGACCCCTCGCCAATCGTAACAACCTACTAAGGCTAAGTGAAATTTTGTAAAGACTCTGGTTTTACTGATACCGCCTTTTTGTAGAATAAACCTGCGGGCACGTTCCAAAGCTGGATCAGAGGCACTTACTCCCAATAACCGTAGAGCCAAATAAGCTTCTACTGAAGTGCTTAAATCGCCACCGTCTCCGTAAAATAATTCCCAACCTCCACTAGCTACTTGGTGAGAGCGTAAATATTGTTCAAATTTGCGGAGGTCTTTACTATCCTCGTTGCCCCAAATCTTGAACAAGAGGATAACTTCGGCGGTGATCGTGGCGTTTGATTCTAATTCGGCCCACCAGTAACCCTCGGTATATTGTTGAGAAAGTAGGTAGTCTTGACTAGCGGCGATCGCGGCGTTGAGGTTTGTATTTCTTAGATTTTCTACTTGTCTGACCATATTTGTCTTCTGAGTTTCTCGCGCAATTATACCACTGCTAAAAAAACTGGTGTTTTCTTGTCAGAATTCTGAGAAATTATGTTAAATTTTATAAATAGACAGCATCTCTTGATCAATTAGTAATCATCTTTAGTAGGATTATCTAACTTCATGTTTTCCAAACCAGTTACAGACTCCAAAGTATATCAATGGTTTCAAGAACGCTTAGAAATTGAAGCGATCTCCGATGATATTACCAGTAAATACGTTCCTCCTCACGTTAATATCTTCTATTGCTTAGGTGGAATTACCCTGACTTGCTTTTTAATCCAGTTTGCTACAGGCTTCGCGATGACCTTTTACTACAAACCTACAGTTACTGAAGCCTTTAGCTCTGTAGAATACATCATGAACGAAGTAAACTTCGGTTGGTTAATTCGCTCGATCCACCGTTGGTCTGCTAGTATGATGGTATTGATGATGATTCTCCACGTCTTCCGCGTCTACCTGACTGGAGGTTTTAAAAAGCCTCGGGAATTAACCTGGGTAACTGGAGTAGTTTTAGCAGTTATTACCGTTTCTTTTGGTGTAACTGGTTATTCTCTTCCTTGGGACCAAGTAGGTTACTGGGCGGTGAAAATCGTCTCAGGTGTTCCCGCCGCTATACCCATCGTAGGCGATCAGATTGTAGAATTAATGCGTGGTAGTCCTAGTGTTGGACAAGCTACCTTGACTCGTTTCTATAGCTTACATACCTTTGTCTTGCCCTGGTCAATCGCTGTGTTCATGCTGTTACACTTCTTAATGATTCGCAAACAAGGTATCTCCGGTCCTTTGTAAGCTCAAAATAACATTAACAGAGGAGACAATAAGTTATTATGTCAATTTTAAAACAACCCGATCTTAATGATCCTAAGTTAAGAGCGAAATTAGCCCAAGGGATGGGCCATAATTACTATGGTGAACCCGCTTGGCCTAACGACCTTCTCTACACCTTTCCTGTTGTAATTTTAGGAACTATCGGTCTTTGTGTAGGTTTAGCGGTTCTCGATCCAGCAATTGTTGGCGAACCTGCTGATCCTTTTGCCACACCTTTAGAAATTCTCCCTGAGTGGTATTTCTATCCCGTGTTCCAAATCTTACGTGTAGTTCCCAATAAACTGTTAGGAATCGCTGCTATGGCGTCTATTCCTCTCGGTTTGATGTTAGTACCCTTTATCGAAAGCGTTAACAAGTTCCAAAACCCCTTCCGTCGTCCTGTAGCTACCGCAGTATTTCTCTTCGGGACTCTAGTAACTCTCTGGTTGGGTATTGGTGCTACTTTCCCCATCGATAAGTCTCTAACTTTAGGTTTATTCTAAATATCGAGTAAACTATGTACACTCATCCTCCTAGGGTGGGTGTATTTTTTTTAAGAAATGTGTATGGATGTTTTTCTCTTTTTAGAAATCTTCAGCAGTGAGGGTGGGATACAATCTTACATCCAGGATTTGTTGAAAGCTTATCTCTGTCTGAATCCCAATCCTGAAGGTAAGGTTTTCTTACTGAGAGATTCACCAGGGGTTGATAACCCTTTAGCAGGGAAATCCCTAGAGTTTCACTACCTGAAAACTAATTCTCCCGGTAAAGATCGCTTGACTTTAGCCTATTTATTATTAAAAAGTTTAATTAAAAAAGAAGCTCAACAGGTTTATTGTGGTCATATTAATTTAGCTCTTGTTACCGCTAGTCTTTGTTTACCTCTGGGGATACCCTACACCGTTTTAACCTATGGGAAAGAAGTCTGGCAACCTTTACCTCTAGGGAAACGTCTAGCTTTAGCTAAAGCCAAGGAAATCTGGACGATTAGTCGTTATAGTCGCGATCGCCTTTGCAAGGCTAATGGAATTAATCCTGAACAAGTCAAGATTGTCCCCTGTGTCGTAGATGGCGATCGCTTTTTTCCTGGTCCCAAATCCAGTTTACTGTTAGATAAATATAACCTCAGAGACAGTAAAGTAATTATGACAGTAGCGCGTCTTTGGTCAGGAGATATCTATAAAGGGGTTGATGTGACCATTCGCGCCTTACCCTTGATTTTACCCCACGTTCCCAACCTCAAATATCTAGTCATTGGTAGGGGGGATGATCAACCTCGTTTGTTACGTTTAGCCCAAGAAAATGGCGTAGAGAATCGGGTTATTTTTGCCGGATTTATCCCCACTGCTGATTTACCCGAATATTATCGTTTAGCTGATTCTTACGTCATGCCTTCTCAAGAAGGTTTTGGCATCGTGTATCTCGAGGCTTTAGCCACAGGAATTCCCGTTGTCGCTGGAGACGCAGACGGCTCGGCCGATCCTCTTCAAGATGGGTTATTGGGCTGGCGCGTTCCCCATCGCGATCCTCAAGCTGTAGCTAAAGCTTGTTTAGAAATTTTTCAGGGTCGAGATCCTCGTTGTCGGGGTGAATGGTTACGAGAACAAACCCTAGCTAAATATCAGCTTAATCCTTTGAGATAACTAGTCAGAGTATTTTGTAACAACATGGCGACAGTCATAGGACCAACCCCACCGGGAACGGGAGTAATAGCTGCGGCTACATCAGCTACACCAGCAAAAGCCACATCACCAACTAAACGAGATTTACCCTCACTATCGGTGATCCGGTTAATTCCCACGTCAATAACGATTGCTCCCTCTTTAACCATATCTGGTTGAACTAACTCCGCTTTTCCTACCGCAGCGACGATAACATCAGCTTGACGGATTAAAGCGGCTAAATTTTGGCTACGGGAATGAGCCATAGTCACAGTAGCATTTTCGGCTAATAACATCAAAGCCAGGGGTTTCCCCACTAAAATACTGCGTCCAATCACAATGGCGTTTTTTCCGGCTAACTCGATCTGATATTCTCGAAATAGGGCTATTACTCCTGCGGGAGTACAACTGCGTAAACCTTCTTCTCCTCTAACTAAACGTCCTAAATTAATCGGGTGAAGTCCATCCACGTCTTTATCCGGGTTAATCTTATTTAATAAAGCTACACTATCTAGATGAGATGGTAGGGGTAACTGAATTAAAATCCCATCAACCCTAGGATCTTGATTCAACTGATCAATTACCCTTTCTAACTCCTGTTGGCTAATATTCTCTGGAAAATGTTTACCAAAGGAGGCTATACCCACTTTACTACAAGCTCGTTCTTTGTTACGAACATAAACAGCGCTAGCGGGATTATCCCCTACCATTAAAACAGCTAAACCAGGTGGACGTCCCCTTTGAGGAGTTAAAGTGGCTATTTCTGTTTTTAGTTGCTGTTCGATTTTTTGGGCTAAGGCTTTACCGTCTAAGATTTTAGCTTGACAATAAGATTCGTTTTGTACCATAATAATTATTCCTATGAATGATCAACCTGTTGCCGTAGCCATGGCAATCCTCTACCAACAAGGCAAATTTTTACTACAGTTGAGGGATGATTATCCCCATATTCTCTATCCGGGACACTGGGGGTTATTTGGTGGTCATCTCGAACCAGGAGAATCCCCGGAAGTTGGTTTATACAGAGAATTATTAGAAGAAATCACCTATCAACCTCAACAATTAAATTTATTTCGCCATTATGTAGATTCTAAGCGCATTACTTATATTTACCATGCTCCCTTAACAGTTACTTTAGATCAGTTGGTGCAACGGGAAGGACAAGATTTAGCCCTAGTTTCACCCGAGGGGATTAACCAGGGTTATTATTATTCGGCAAAAATTGCCCAAACTAGACCTTTAGGGAGTCCTCACCAGAAGATTTTACAGGACTTTCTAGCCAGTTATGGCCAGAAAGTCTAAGGTTGAGAACTAATCTTCGGCAAAAATATAACGGTGTAATTCTTGAGGATCCGGTTCGGGACTTTCTTGAGCAAATTTGACCGCGTCTTCGATTAAGACTTTAATCTCATCGTCTATCTGTTTTAATTCTTCAGTTGTGCTTAAATTTTTCTCCAGGAGATAGTTAGTAAATCTGGTAATGGGGTCTTTTTGCGCCCAGAATTCCTTTTCAGCTGCTGAACGTAATTCATCGGGATCAGCCAGAGAATGACCTCGGAAACGGTAGGTTAAGGCTTCGATTAGGGTAGGACCTTCCCCAGCACGGGCTCTGGCTACTGCTTCTTGGGCTACTGTATGTACTGCTAATACATCCATCCCATCTACTTCTACACCCACCATCTCAAAAACACTGGCTTTTTTATATATTTCTGGTTGGGAGGTGGCGCGATCGTGAGCCATCCCAATGGCCCATTTATTATTTTCCACGACGTAAATTATGGGTAATTTCCAGAGTGCTGCCATATTTAAACACTCAAAGAATTGACCATTGTTGCTCGCTCCATCCCCAAAGAAACAAACGCTCACTTGATCGGCTTCGGGTTCTTTGAGTACTTCTCTACGGTATTTACTTTGAAAAGCTGCTCCTGTGGCTACTGGTATTCCTTCGGCTACAAAGGCATAACCTCCTAAAAGGTGGTGTTCTGCTGAGAACATGTGCATTGAACCGCCACGACCTTTACTACATCCTGTTTCTTTACCAAATAATTCCGCCATTACTTGTCTTGGGGGTACACCTGCACTCAAAGCGTGCACGTGGTCACGATAGGTACTGCAGACGTAGTCATAACCAGTCCGTAAGGCTTTGATCACTCCTGTTGATACGGCTTCCTGTCCATTGTATAGGTGGACAAAGCCAAACATTTTGCCTCGATAGTACATTTCGGCGCATTTATCTTCAAAAAGACGACCAAGAACCATATCTTTATATAAGATTAAGGCTTGTTCCCGACTGATGGTCACTGAATTATGGTCAAAGGGAGGTAAAGTACGTTCTGAGATGATTGTCATTATATTTAATTAATTATTTTCCTTGTCAGAGATATGAGATAACATCATAATTGAAGATTATGTGCAAAGGAACTTAAAATTAGTCAATATGTTATCCCTGGAAGATTTTGCTTTAGAAAAGCAGCCGTTGAATATTCCTATAGATTATTATCGCGTTTTAGGTGTACCGGTTCAAGCTACCCCTGAACAAATTACCCAAGCTTACCACGATCGCTCTGTACAACTACCGCGCAGTGAGTATAGTCACAAGGCGATTACAGCGCGTCAACAGCTAATTAGGGAATCATATCAAATTTTATCTGACCCGCAAAAACGACAAAATTATGATCAGCAATTTCTTACCTCTTCAACTCCTGAAATTACTATCGCTCCTCCACAATTCGTAGGCGCTTTACTTATTTTAGAAGAGTTTGGGGAATACGAATTAGTCCTAAAACTTTCTGAAAATTACCTGGATTTTGATTTAACCCCACTAGAAAATCAAGACATCCTTTTGAGTGTAGCTTTAGCTAATCTTGAATTGGGTAGGGAAAAATGGCAACAGGGTAAATACGAAAACGCCGCCGGTTTTTTACTCGCTGGACAGAAAATTTTAGCTAATCAACAAATTTGTCTAAAAATTCAACAAGAAATTCAACAAGATCTTTATAAATTACGTCCCTATCGCATTCTCGAATTATTATCTTTAAATCTTCGACAAACTAAAGAACGTCAAATCGGTTTAAATTTACTCCAAGAAATTCTTAATGATCGTCAAGGTATTGAAGGTAAAGGTAATGATTATTCTGGTTTGAATTTGGATGATTTTTTACGTTTTATCCAACAAATTCAAAGCTATTTAACCGTCGCTGAACAACAAGAAATTTTTGAAAAAGAAGCTAAGCGTCCTTCTCCTGTAGCTACATATTTGGCTTTTTATGCTCTCCTAGCTAGGGGTTTTGCTGAAAAAAAACCTGAGTTAATTTTGAGAGCTAAAATCTTACTGAAACCTTTATTAAAACATCAGGATGTTTATTTAGAAGAAGCAGTCTGTAACTTACTTTTAGGACAAACAGAAGCTGCTTTAGATTCTCTAGAAAAAAGTCAAGAAACTCAAACTCTTAATTTTATCAAACAACAATCCCAAGATTCTCCCGATTTATTACCCGGATTGTGTCTATATAGTGAGCGATGGTTACAGTCAGAGGTTTTTCCCCATTTTCGGGATTTAACCGATTCATCTACCTCTTTAGAAGAATATTTTAATGATTTAGATGTCCAAAATTATTTAAATAACTTACCGATTGAATTCGAGAAAAAACCAGAAATATTTAATGAAATAAACGCCATAAATCCGGTTAAGGAACAATTAATTAATGCTAGTTCTCTCCAGACTTTGCAACCACCATTTAAAGAGCGTCAAACTAGTACTAATTTAACTATGGAAGAAGCGGTAAGAGAATCAAAACCCCGCAAAATTAATCAAGAGAGTCGAGTTTTTTTCAATCCTAATCTTGGCAAAATTATTTTAGCTAGTCTTCTTGGGATTGGATTTTTAGCAGGAATATCTAGTTTTTGGAAAAAAACAACTATTTCCGAACCCCAATTATTTTTGAGTTTAAATGAACCAGTAGTCGCCGTACCTACAGTAAGTGAGACTGAGATACCTACTCCTGTTGTTAGTGAAAATATATCCCGGGTTATTTTAGATGAGGAAACCGCTAAAATAGTCGTGGCTAAATGGTTAGAAGTCAAATCCAGAGCTTATGGAGTTAATCATGAAATAGATGCTCTAGCTGAGATTTTAGTCGAACCTTTACTGACAAAAAGAGTAGAAATAGCTAATCTAGTTAAGAATCAAAATAGCTACAGAGAATATGAGCATGATTTGGCGATTGAATCGGTTATTGTTGATGAAAATAACCCCGAACAAGCTGTAGTAATAGCTCGGATTAGAGAAGTTGGTAAATACTATCAAAATGAGCGTTTTCTTAGTGATAAATCCTATGATTCTACCTTGAGAGTACGCTATGATTTGGTTAAGGTAGGTCAACAATGGTTGATTAGCAATATCCAAGATCTTCGCTCTTTCCCATAAACGTTTCTGTTAAGATCAATCTTAATTGAATTTATTGTCACTATGACTAATCAGTCTGAAAAAGTCCCCGTATCTGTATTAATTCCTGCTAAAAACGAAGAATTAAACTTACCTAGTTGTTTAGAAAGTGTCCAAAAAGCAGCTGAAGTGTTTGTGGTTGATTCCCAAAGCAGCGATCGCTCTCTAGAAATTGCGGAGAGTTACGGAGCAAAGGTAGTGCAATTCTATTTTAAAGGAGGTTGGCCCAAAAAGAAAAACTGGG
>CALGKL010000048.1 GCA_937930495.1 uncultured Gloeocapsa sp. | reverse complement strand
GGAGGAATGCACGCGATAGGATTTGACGCCGATAATGTTTTCAGTTGGGGAGGTGCTAATACCTTTAAACTTTATGGTCCACAATGGGGAGGATTTTCTAATTTTACCTATACCGACGTAGGTAATTGGCAGAGTTTTACTATCCCTGTGGGTAATTTCTTTAGAGGTGAGTTCCAACATCTGTTTTTCGCCAATAATCATGATGTGGCTAATCCAACTGCTAACAGTCAATTTAGAGATATTCAAATCTTTGAACAAGCCTAAAAATAAGGTTGTTTTGACAATCCCTCCGCTTAGAGGGATTTTTTGCGCTCTAAAAACCTAATCCTTTGGGGAGAGGTAGTAAAATTAGTAATAATAATAATAAAGATAGTAAGCCGAGAAAATCTCGTTTATTATCTAATTCGGTGACATCGTTAAGAGCAGGATTGCAGGTAATCGGGATTAATAATAGTATGATTGCCCAAATCAGAAAAATTGGTTGAATCAAAGGTGGTTGTACAATCGCTAGGATAAACATCAGTAAGCGTGTTATTTGTCCCACTAAGATTCCTTGATTTTGTCCTAACATCCCGTGGATGATTTGACCACCATCTAATTGTCCTACGGGAATCAGATTAAAGGCGGTGACTAACAAACCAATCAAACCAGCGATCGCCACTGGATGCAAATTGAGATAAATACCTGAATGTAGTTGACTGCCCAAAGCTATTTTAGCCAAAACTGAAAGCAATAGGGAAAAACGAGGGTTTAAAGTGGTAAAAAACTCTAAGGAATTAGAATTTTCCCTCAGACTCATCGCAGTTGCTTCATCAATGGTCTCAGACTGAGTTAATCCCCAAAATAATAAAGGTAGAGTCACCAAAAAACCCCCAATTGGTCCGGAGATCGCCGTATCGAACAAAGCTTTGCGATCAGGTGTGGGACCGCATCTGGATAAAAGCACCTACAGTACCGAGGAAAAAGGGTATAGGAATAAAATAGGGTAAAGTTACCTTAATTTTGTAATAAAGAGCCGTAAAATAGTGACTCAGTTCGTGAACACCCAAAATCGCTATCAGACTGAGACTATAGGGTAAACCTGTTAATAGGAGTCTAGGGTTATTCTGAAATTCTACAGAACTAAGACCACTAAATTCTACACCAACAACCGTAGTGGTAAATAAAGTGATCAAAAGTAAACCCAAAGCCAAACCAGGATTATCCATCGATTCGCTCTTTTTATCCGGTTTTTGCGCCCAAACATTGGGAACTAGAGCAAAAAAGGGTTGTCCAGAAAGACTCTCTTGAAACAGCAGTAAAAAGCGATCGCCAAAAACCTTCTCAATATTGTATTTAATCGTTCGATAAGCTTCTTCTGGTATAGTTTTTAACTTACCTCGACAGAGAATCGCTTGAGGACGATAATCGATATTTTGTAAATAATAAACACCCCAGGGGAAACAATTGCGTAAAGCTGTTTCTTCCTTTGGAGTGATCGGTTTAATTGTGGTTGCTTCCGGTTGAAATTCAGTTACTTCACCAACCTGATTAATTTGTTGAGGTGGTTGTGGTTTAGCTTTAACTTGAGGTTGAATGCGTCCTAATTGTACCAACCAACCATAGAGTAGAGGACAAACAAAAAAAGGTGTAATTACTAACCAGGTGGGTAAAGGTTTGTCATTGCCAAAAATCAATAACCAAGCCGTCCAAAGCAAAGCAGGTATCATAGTTACTAGCCATAATAGCCACACGGGGGTTTTAGTTTGGGATTTTTTGGCGCTATTATGCACAATATAGTAACTAACTAACCCCAGTAAGATTAACAGTAACCCGTGTTCCATCCTCAAAAATCTCGCTAACTGCTTATATCTCCATTATATCTCTCTAGAAACTGTGCTAATCTAGACAACTGTAGATTCCTAGTAGTAATATTTATGTCTTCTACCCCCGAACAAACAAATGACAATCGCACCGCCAAAACCCGACAACTTCTAGGGATGAAAGGTGCAGCCACAGGAGAAACTTCTCTCTGGAAAATTCGCCTACAGTTAATGAAACCGATTACTTGGATACCTTTAATTTGGGGTGTAATTTGTGGTGCTGCTTCTTCTGGTGGTTATACCTGGACTGGGGAATCTGTACTAAAAGCCCTTACTTGTATGCTCTTAGCAGGACCTCTGCTAGCCGGTTATACTCAAACTATCAACGATTTCTACGATCGCGAGTTAGACGCTATCAATGAGCCTTATCGTCCTATACCATCAGGTGCTATTTCCGTACCTCAAGTAGTGGCGCAAATCCTGGTTTTACTCTTGGCTGGTCTTGGCGTGGCTTATTTACTAGATGTTTGGGCTGGTCATCCCTTTCCTACCATTACTTGTCTAGCACTTTTTGGCTCTTTTCTCTCCTATATCTATTCTGCTCCCCCATTAAAACTGAAAAAGAATGGCTGGCTAGGTAATTATGCTCTCGGTGCTAGTTATATCGCTTTACCTTGGTGGGCTGGTCACGCTTTATTTGGTCATCTCAACCTAACTATTGTTATTCTCACCCTAGTCTATAGTTTAGCTGGTTTAGGTATTGCCGTAGTCAATGACTTTAAGAGTGTTGAAGGCGATCGCCAGTTAGGTTTACAATCTCTTCCTGTCATGTTTGGGGTAAATACCGCAGCTTGGATTTGTGTAATTATGATTAATCTGTTTCAAGGAGCGATCGCCGCTTATCTGATTAGTATCGGACAACATTTAGCCGGTAGCATCCTCCTGTTACTAGTCATTCCCCAAATCACCTTTCAAGACATGTATTTCCTGAGAAACCCCTTAGAAAACGACGTTAAATACCAAGCTAGCGCCCAACCCTTCCTAGTTTTAGGAATGTTGGTCACAGGTTTAGCCTTAGGTCACAGTGTTCTTTAGTTACTTACTTCTCATAAAAAGTATTATATTAAGCGGTTTAGCTCCACCTGAGTTAAACTGAACCTCAAGATTAGAATTAGCACGGGTAGAGATATCGTCGAAACAATAAACGGAAAGGTTAACTCCGTAATCCCTAAATACATTAGGAGAGTACCATTGAGAAGAGCGACCATTGACTACAATTCTAGCCTCAGCAGAAGTATCAGGACTAGCTTGTATTCTTACCGAAGTAATCAAATCAGAATTACTTGTTCTAGAAGAAATCAGACGGGAGACATCAATTGACTTACCGTTAAAACCAGTAACCGGAACTCTCATTCTCTCCTCATTATGATTAATTCCTCGACAATTGGTTCTATTTCGGGATTCTTCTTTAGGGGAAGATACAGCAGACACAGAAATAGTCAATAAACCAATCAAAAGCAAGGAAAAAAAGCGATAGTTATTAATAATTTTCATAACGTTTTATTTTCATAGACAAAGAGAGATAGTATCATATTCCTAGTCAATTAA
>CALGKL010000047.1 GCA_937930495.1 uncultured Gloeocapsa sp. | reverse complement strand
ATTTTCTGGGTCTTTGATTTTTTTGATTCCTCGAGGCAAGCTGTTGTACTTGTTTGTATTATTAATTCCCATTCTCTGTGACTGGCGATTTTTTCGTCTATTGCAAAAATTAGGTTGTTTTCATTTTTTCTGTTATTTCCTTAATGTGAGTTAGCATTTGTCTGTATTTTTGCTGTGGTTTTCTTTTTTGGATTATAAGTTATTTGTATTTTACAGATATTTTCTTTTTTTGTTTTTTGGTTAAATTTAAATTGTCTGTGTCTGCTAAATAATAATCTTTATGTCTTTTGATTTTTTCAGAGACAATCCTGGTGGTTATGCTGATGATGCCGTATCCGCTAGCGGTACCTTTGCCTTCCGTTTCCCGAATAATTGCGGGATTAATCCAGTTGTAGTGCGCATCAACTAGCCATTCATCACCATCTATAACCTACTTAAGCGCTCCATAATTGTTTCAAAGCGATCGCTTGAGCTTGAGACATTTGTCCATAGGAGAATACCCAGGGTAAATCAGGGGGAAGTTGGGGTAAAAACCAGTCTAGGATATAGGGACTACCATAGATAACCAAACCCTGGATTAAGCGTTGTTGTAAGAGTTGTTGATAGATAGGTTGACTTTGTGGGGATAACCCGGCGCTACCCCGAAAAGGATTTCCCCTGACAAATATTTGTAGGAGATAGGGTTGAAGAGGAAGATAGGGGAAAGTTTGTGAATCTACTAACAGAGGAGGATAACCTTTAGCTTCGGGAATAGTTACCGCGGGGCTATCAAAAGCGACTATTTCACAATCTAGTAAATTGTCAAGGACGATTAAATTAGTACAAGGTTTAGTAGTTAAGGGGAGATTACCACCCCAACGATTCGATTGAGTGAGAATTCCTGTTACCGTTTCTGTAGCTACCGGTTGAGATAGTTGAGAGAGGGGATTAGGGTTATGAGCAGAGATTACCCTAGTTTTAGCGCGCCAAATCCTTTCTAGAGATTGACTGATTCTTTCTTGACTGAGATATCCTGAGTTGACCGCCTCTAGAATAGCATTAAGCGTTATTTCCGGGTTATGAGGCATTAATAATAGATCAGCTCCTGCTTGAATCGCTTCTACCGCCACAGTTTCTGGGGAAGCATAACTGGTAATTCCTCCCATCACCAAAGCATCGGTGACGATTAACCCGTTAAAGCCGAGATTTTCCCTGAGTTGGTGGGTGAGAATTTGGGGAGAAACCGTAGCGGGGTATTGACTATCCCAAGAAGGGATCAGTAAATGACCGCTCATGATGCTATCTACTCCGGCGGCGATCGCTCCTCGAAAAGGGGGTAATTCTACCGTCTCTAATCGCTCGAGACTATGATTTAAAGTTGGTAGACTCAGATGAGAGTCAATACTGGTATCTCCATGTCCTGGAAAATGTTTAGCGGTAGTTAAGACAGGATATTGACGCGCACCGGTGATCAAGGCGCTAGTCAGATTAGTAACTATTTCTGGTGTTTCTCCAAATGCTCTAATGTTGATCACGGGGTTAGCGGGATTATTATTAACGTCGGTTACCGGTGCGAGTAACCAGTTAATCCCGATCGCCAGAGCTTCTTTGGCTGTTATGGCTCCCATATTTCTAGCGTATTCTTGGGCTAGTTCGGGTTGAGTTTGGGCGATCGCCCCCAAAGCGAAGGGAGGAGGAAACCAGGTTGCACCTGTAAAACGTTGTCCTACACCTTCTTCGAGGTCAGCAGCAATCAAGAGAGGAATGTCGGCCCATTCTTGTAATTGCTGTATTCTGTAGGTTACTTCTAGGGCTGAGCCTCCTAATAAAATTACCCCACCTAGGTTTAATTCTTTTAACCATCGAGATAATTCTCGCTGTGGAGCTTCCCAGGTAGGGTAACGAATTTGATGGTCAAAACAATAGCCAGAGGCTCGAATAACCAGCATTTGACCGATTTGTTGCTCTAGAGATAGCTCACTCCAAGGAGGAAGTATTGACTTCGGTCTCATCTTTTTGTTGACGTTGTTGACTGATTTGATTTAACAGATTCAACATTCGATCTCCTCTTTCGATCGAGGTATCTTGGAGGAAGACTATTTCTGGTACTCTACGTAGTCGCATTCTTTGTGCCAGCTGTTGTCTCACAAAAGGAGTACAAGCCTTTAAACCATCCATTGTTTCGCTTTTGGCTTCGGGTGTACCATAGATACTTACAAATATCCTCGCGTGTTGGAGGTCATTAGATACCTCCACATCGGTGATACTGACCATTCCCGCACCCACGCGATCGTCTTTAATCTCACTCAGGAGTAACAGACTCACCTCGCGTTGAATTTGGGAAGAAACCCGAGCTACACGTCTATCAGTAGCCATAATTTTTGTCTCCAGTGAAGCTCTTTTTTATGGTATCACTATATCTTGCCAAGATGACCCAAATCATGAGTTAATCTTCTTTGGTGGCTAAAAAACTTTCAAAAAGGAGAACCAGTGGAACGTACATTTATCATGATTAAACCCGACGGTGTCCAACGCAATCTCGTCGGTGAAGTAATTAGACGTTTAGAAAATAAGGGTTTTACCCTAGTGGGGTTAAAAATGCTGCAACCTTCCCGAGAATTAGCCGAAAAACATTACGATGTTCACAAGGAAAGACCCTTTTTCCAGAGTCTAGTAGATTTTATTACTTCTGGTCCTGTTGTGGCTATGGTTTGGGAAGGTTCGGGAGTGATCGCTTCGGCGCGTAAAATCATTGGTGCTACTAACCCTCTTAACGCTGAACCTGGTACAATTAGAGGTGACTATGGGGTTAATGTCGGTCGTAATCTCATCCACGGTTCTGATGCTCCTGAGACCGCTCAGGGAGAAATTGCTCTCTGGTTTGCCCAGACAGAATTAGTTTCTTGGACTCCTACTATTCAACCCTGGTTATACGAGTAGTCAGGGGTTAAGCTCTTGACCCTAATCTTATTTAACTTTTTTATTTAGTCTCAAATTTGAAAAACTTCTCTTGTTTAAAAGGGAGGTTTTTTCGGTAATTTTTAAGTCAAGATAAACCTATAGCGCTTAAACAGAGACTATGTCAAGATAGATAATAACTAAGAAAAATGAAGGAAGATCAAGAGAATGGTTTCCACCAGAATACCTGAACAGAACATATCTTCAGATGTGCTACCTGTGATGAGAACAGGTGCTTTTGCGTTGATGGATAGTCTGAAGCGTCATGGAGTCAAACATATTTTTGGTTATCCAGGCGGCGCTATTCTACCTATCTATGACGAATTATACCGCGCCGAAGCTAGGGGAGACGTTAAACATATTCTGGTCAGACATGAACAGGGTGCAGCACACGCAGCAGATGGCTACGCAAGAGCTACAGGGGAAGTAGGGGTATGTTTTGCTACCTCTGGTCCCGGTGCAACTAATCTGGTGACGGGTATTGCTACGGCTCATTTAGATTCCATACCTATGGTAGTCATCACCGGACAAGTTCCTAGACACGCCATTGGGACAGATGCTTTCCAAGAAACGGATATATTCGGCATTACTCTACCTATTGTTAAACATTCCTATGTGGTTAGAAGAGCCAAGGATATGGCAAGAATTATAGCCGAAGCTTTTCATATCGCTAAGACCGGTCGTCCTGGTCCTGTTCTGGTGGATATACCCAAAGACGTAGGCACAGAGGAATGTGAATATATACCAGTTAACCCAGGTTCGATTAAACTACCAGGTTATCGCCCCACGGTTAAAGGTAATATTCGTCAAATCAACGCCGCTCTAGAATATATTAACGCTTCTAGTCGCCCCTTATTATACGTCGGTGGGGGAGCGATTAGCGCTAATGCTCACGCCCAAATTCAACAGCTAGCTGAACTATTCCAAATACCGGTAACCACCACTTTGATGGGTATTGGTGCTTTTGACGAAAACCATCGCCTCTCGGTAGGGATGTTGGGAATGCACGGGACCGCTTATGCTAATTTTGCGGTTACTGATTGTGATTTGTTAATCGCTGTAGGCGCAAGATTTGATGACCGTGTTACTGGTAAATTGGATGAGTTTGCCTGTCGTGCTAAAGTCATTCATATTGATATAGATCCAGCCGAAGTAGGCAAAAATCGGACACCGGAAGTACCCATCGTGGGAGATGTGCGCTACGTACTGGAACAACTCCTAGAAAGAGCCCGAGAATTAGGTTTACCCGCTAATAACGAGAAAACCCAAGCTTGGCTCAAACAAATCGCGAGATGGCGTGAACAATATCCTCTGGTTGTACCTAAATACCCCGATAGCATCTCTCCCCAAGAAGTAATCGTCGAATTAGGTCGTCAAGCTCCTAATGCATACTATACAACTGACGTAGGACAGCACCAAATGTGGGCGGCTCAATTTCTCAATAATGGGCCACGTCGGTGGATTTCTAGTGCGGGTTTAGGCACAATGGGTTATGGTTTACCAGCAGCTATGGGAGCTAAGGTGGCTCTACCTCATGAACAGGTTATCTGTATCAGTGGGGATGCTAGCTTTCAGATGAATCTGCAAGAGTTGGCAACTTTAGCTCAATATAACATTCAGGTCAAAACCGTCATTATCAATAACGGTTGGCAAGGGATGGTACGTCAATGGCAAGAAACATTTTATGGTGAGCGTTACTCTTCTTCAAACATGGAACTAGGTATGCCCGATTTCGAACTCCTGGCTAAAGCCTACGGCATCAAAGGGATGGTGATTCGCGATCGCTTACAACTAACCGAGGCGATCGCGGAAATGCTCGCCCATGATGGTCCTGTTTTAGTTGATGCTCAAGTTACCAAAAACGAAAATTGTTACCCCATGGTGGCTCCGGGTAAGAGCAACGCTCAAATGATTGGTCTTCCTGTTCCTGAAATTCCTAGAGGTCAGACTACCTTAGTTTGTGGCGTTTGTGGCTCTCATAACTCCCAGGAGCATAAATTCTGTTCAGAATGCGGCTCTAAACTTTAATAACTTTACCGCCTTAATCAGGCGGTTATTCTGGTAACCGATACTGACTAACAATCTTCTGGGCGTATGGGGGTACGTGTTGGGCTAGTTTCTCGGGGTAATTGCGCTTAACGTAGAGATAATTACGGGTAAAGTGAGAATCTATGGAAAAACGAGCGTATTCTAAACCTTTAGGACCGATTTTTTCAATCACTACCCCCATTAATTTCGCCGCCCACATCGGGAGAGTGACACCTTGATCATAAGCAGGAATACTCTGTTGGACGGCTTGATGTCTATTACCACTAGAGGAGACGGGTTGAGTATCTAGCTGTGACCAGACTAAATCTAGCATTTCTTGACCCGTATCGTTACGCACCACCAACCATTGCCACCCAAAAGGAGCTCCCATATAACCCACCACTAAATCGGCTAGAGAGTTGACATAATCAAAACAAGTCATACAGGAAGGAGCAAAAACGTCTTTTAATTGATTGGTTTTTAAGCCAAAAAAGGGAACTTTTTCGATAGAGCCATCAATGTGTTTAAAGTGGACTTGAAAATCCTGCATAAACTCGTAATGAACTACCGTCTCGGGAGATTTACTGGTAGTCTCCAAAAACTTTTGTAACCCTTCTCTGGTGACGTTATCTACACAAGGAGTCCCCAAGACGTAGAGTTTCTCTAATCCTAACTGTTTTTCTACTGCCCGTAGAGCCTGAATTTGACAACCAACCCCAATAGCTAGAATCCTTCTCATTCCCGATCGTTCGATTTGTTCGAGAATGGAGAGATTAGGAGATAAAGTGGGTTTATTAACCCTAGCGGCGAGAATTTCGGCGGTGGTTGTGGCTAAAATAGGCTGCGGTTGAAAACGATCTTCAGGGGTATTTTGCACACAGACTACCCCTTCTACTTTACCTTGGGTTAGCATTTCACAGGCGATCGCACTCACAATTCCCGTCCATTGCGCACCCTCTATGGGTTGTTTTTTTCGCGCTGCTAACATCTTTTGATGTACTCCAAAGTACAATTGGTTTTCGTCTTCAAGATTACGACTTAACCCGTGAAATTCTGCTTCTAATTCGGCTATTTGTTGATTAAGAAAGGCGCAAGCTTCTTTAACGTAGTGGATATAATAAGTATCACACAATCCACATTCACTACATAGTTCTTTAGCAGGACGACGACTCCCCGATTTTAAGGCTTTGGCTTTGTGATGAGGTGCGATTGAAGTCATATTAAATTGAGTTTTTAAATCAGAGTCATTATATCTCATAACTGACAACTATTAAACCCTTGACCAGATCTTAAGCTTGAAATCTTGGTTCGGGAGTACAAGGTATAGTATCTCTTGCAGAGCTAGATAAGCTCCCGCTAAGTAATCTGCTTGTAGTTTTTAAGCCCGAGGTTAGTAATATAAATAGTCTGGTTCAAGGTCCAATAATGACTACCAGAGATTGGTCCACAACCGCTATTATTGTTGACATCCTGGGGTGAGGATGTCAATTAAGTTGGAGACTAAAAGAATAATCTAGGGAACCTCAAAAAGTAAACTATCGGGAAGGTTACTTACAGCTCTTTCTAAACTATTGAAAGACTTGTTATAACCAATCACCGCTTGCAAGAGATTACCACGAGCTTCGGTTAAGTCTCGTTGGGCGTCGATAACTTCTGTTTGAGTACCGACACCAGCTTGGAAACGGAGACGAGCTAGTCTGAGGCGCTCTTCTGCTGTGACTACAGCGGTTTGGGCTGTAGCGATATTGTCTTTGTTGGAGATTAAATCATAATAGGCTTTTTCGACTTGAAAGCGGATTTCATCCCGTTGTTGGGCAAATCTAGTCTCAGCTATTTCGACATTGCGATCAGCGGCTCTAGCGCGGGCTATGGCTCTCCCACCGTCAAAAAGACGCCAGCGCACCCTTGTGCCGACAGCGTAACCGTCTTTGACATTGATCCCATCCCCTAATTGATCATCAAGAAAATTATAGTTGGTAAAGAAACTGATAGTAGGGTAAATCTCCGAGAGAGCAATTTGTCTATCAGCGGTAGCGATGTCTCTTTCTAGTAATAAACGCTCTAATTCAGCGCGGTTTTTAAAGGCTTTGACAATACTTTCTTCTAGGGTATATCCCCATTCTCCTACCTGTTGGATTTCATCAGCTGCTGATAATTCGGCGGTTTGGGAGATACTCAGGGTTTGGGCGAGTTTGCGTCTAGCGATGCGTTGCTGAGCGATCGCTCTAGTTAAAGCTTGGCTAGCGTTAGCTACGTCTACTTCGGCTTGGAGTACGTCAAAACGAGTCCCTAATCCCGCTTGCTCTCGTAATTGAGCGTCTCGTAAACTTTGACTAGCGTCTTCTACCGCAGCTTGAGCGATAGATACTTGGGCGTCAGCATTTTGCAAGTCATAATAGTCTTGGATAATGTTAAAACGGGTCTCTTCTTTGACGGTTTCTACGTTTAATTGACTTGAGTTTAGTCTGCTTCTTTCGCGGCGAACGCTAGCTCCACGGTTACCACCGTCGTAGATATCATAGCTTAATTCAATCGTCCCTGTGACATTGCCAGTGTCTATATCAATTTGGTTTTCGGGAAATCTTTCGTCACTGAGTTTAGCCGATGCGCTACGTGTATAATCTATTTGAGAAGTAAAATCAATAGTTGGGAAAAAAGCTGAGCTAGCTGCTCTCAATTCAGCTTGACTTCGCTCTAATTCTTGTCTGGCTGTTTGTAAAGCTTTGTTATTACGTAGTCCTATCTCTAAAGCTTCTTCTAAAGTTATGGGGGTAACTTCCTCGACATTGACTTCAAAAGAGTCTGTAGGAAATAACAAGGGGTTAGGACTAGGTAGAATTGTAGTTTCAGGTTTAGTTGATTCGGGGACGGTTTGGGCTAGACTATAACCACCAGATAAGAAAACGGTCACCACACCTAAAGAAATTAAATTACCAAATTTAAACATTTATTTCCGTTCATGTACTCCTTTTCCATGCTGATTTTAACTTGATTTGTTAATTATTTCTGTGAGAGCCCAAATCGGATACAATAGGTGGTTTAAAAACTTGCTTGTTGATTATGACTGAACAATATTTGATTACGTTGCTGCCAGGAGATGGGATTGGACCTGAAATTACTAAAGTTACCGTAGAGGTTTTAAAGGCGATCGCTCCTAAGTTTGATCTAGAATTAAGCTTCCAAGAGGGATTAATCGGCGGTGCAGCTATCGATGCTACGGGAAATCCTCTTCCGGAAGAGACATTAACAATGTGTCGTCAGAGTGATGCTGTCTTACTAGCGGCGATTGGTGGATATCAATGGGATAGTTTACCACGTCAGCAACGTCCTGAGACGGGATTATTAGGTTTAAGAGAGGGTTTGGGTTTATTTGCTAATTTACGTCCGGCGACTATTTTTCCCCAATTGATTGACGCTTCTACCCTCAAACCCGAAGTAATCCAAGGAGTGGATCTGATGGTAGTTCGTGAGTTGACCGGGGGGATTTATTTTGGTCAACCTAAGGGGATTTTTACCTCGGAAACTAATGAGAAACGGGGTGTGAATACTATGGCTTATCGGGAAAGTGAAGTTGACCGTATCGCTAAGGTAGCTTTTGAAATCGCCCAAAAAAGAACTAAAAAATTATGCTCTGTGGATAAGGCTAACGTTTTAGATGTTTCCCAACTCTGGCGCGATCGCGTTACCGCTATGGCTGCTAATTATCCCGATGTGGAGTTATCCCATCTCTATGTAGATAATGCCGCGATGCAATTAATTCGTAATCCTCGTCAATTTGACACCATTGTCACGGGTAATCTTTTTGGGGATATTCTTTCTGATGAGGCGGCGATGTTAACTGGTAGTATTGGTATGTTACCTTCGGCGAGTTTAGGTGCTACCGGACCTGGTGTTTTTGAACCGGTCCATGGCTCAGCTCCGGATATCGCAGGTCAAGATTTAGCTAATCCTTTAGCTATGGTACTAAGTGCTGCAATGTTATTACGTTATGGTCTAAACCAAGACCTAGCAGCAACGGCGATTGAAAAGGCTGTCTGGCAAGTTTTAGAAGCAGGAATACGTACCGGAGATATTATGTCTCCAGGAATGGTTCAAGTGGGTTGTCAAGGAATGGGAGAGGCGCTTTTAGAAGCTTTATAACCATTGCCCAAACTCAGAGATAAAATGATCATTTTCTATAGCTTGGCGAATACGTCGGGTAAAACTGATTAACTCATGGATATTATGTAGAGACAAAAGCATATAGCCTAACATTTCTCTACTTTTAATCAAATGATTGAGATAGGCTCGGCTAAAATTGCTACAGGTATAACAGGAGCAGTCGGGATCTAGGGGTCTAAAATCTTCACGAAAACGCGCATTTTTCAGATTCCAACGTTCACCCTTGACTAAAGCTGTGCCATGACGTCCTAAACGTGTGGGGATGACACAATCAAATAAGTCTATACCAGAGGCGATCGCTCTGACCATTTCCCGATAGGTTCCCACCCCCATCAGATAACGGGGTTTATTTTCCGGGAGTAAAGGGGTAGTAAAATCAACGATTTGATGGATTAATTCTGGCGCTTCGCCTACACTGACTCCGCCTATGGCATAACCGGCTAAATCTAAATCTACCAAAGCCTCAGCCGCCTGCTTTCTTAGGTTTAAATGAGTCCCCCCCTGTACTATCCCAAAGATGACCTGTTCATGAGGGCGCTGATGGGCATTGAGGCAACGTTTGAGCCAGCGATAGGTTCTGTCGGTGGCTTCTTTGACTTCTGTCTCCGTTGCTGTGGCGGGGGGACATTCATCAAAAGCCATAATCACGTCAGCCCCTAGGGCGTTTTGAATTTCGATTGATTTTTCCGGTGTTAAATTGATCAACCGGCCATCTCTGGGGGAGCGAAAAATAACCCCTTCCTCGCTGATTTGACGCAGATTACTGAGACTAAATACCTGGAAACCTCCCGAATCGGTCAAAATGGGTTGATTCCAGCCCATAAAGCGATGTAACCCTCCCGCTTTGGCGATAATCTCTTCTCCTGGCTGTAGATGGAGGTGATAGGTATTAGCTAGAATCATTTGAGCTTGACAGGCTTCTAGATGAGCTGGGGTTAAACCCTTCACTGTAGCTAGAGTTCCTACAGGCATAAAACGAGGAGTTTCTACCCAGCCATGGGGGGTACTCCAGACCCCTGTTCGCCCTCGGGTATGACTACAGTTATGTTGCTTAGTAAAGGTAAAATAGTTATTAATATTAGCCTTCTTTATCTTGAGTTGATCTCGGCAGCAAGAACTTTGCTCTCTCGTAGTTAGAGGCGATCGCCAGAAAGGCTCCGGCGATCACATAAATTGGTAGGGGTAAAATAAATTGTTTGACCCACATTACTAGTTGTACCACGACAAAGACCAGTACACAGGTTGTCAACCAAACTTTCATAGTTTTTCTTGCTTACTTTGGGCAGCACAGCTGCCCTATTCTTCTAGTTAAACGGCGCTATCGGCGGTAACTTTGGTTTGACCTGAAGTCAACAACTCATACATTTCACGCATTTTCAAGCCTACTAACACCTGGAATAAACCAGAACCATTGTTAGATCCGGGATAATCTTTGTGTTTCAGTAGTAATTCAGTCATCTCACCATAGTATTTAGTTCCCGTCTTACTGAGGTGACTTTCGACATAAATCATTTCTTCGAGATTATCGAATTGACCATCTAATTCTAAGACAGACACTTCTTTACCATAGTAGTTATCAGGTCCATAGTACATTTTCAGACCAGGGTAGGTACAGGTAAGTTTGCGACCACAGGGTCTCCACTCAATGGTTGAGCCCTCATCGAACAGATAAACGGGTTCAAAGCCATTGATACCTTCTTTTTGGATCAGACGTACTCGCAAGATTTTGCTATCTTTGTCTTCAATTAATCTAGTGGGGAGAATTTGAATCACCACATCAGCGTATTGTTTTTGAGGGTCAATATAGGCGTCAAAATCCGGTTTTCTTGCGTTAATCGAGGCGATCACATCTTCATAGGTATGACCTCTTTCGGCCATATCCCGCTGGATTTTCCAGTTAATTTTCACCTCTTCGCTGATATCGAGATAGACCCCAAAATCTACTAGATTGCGCACTCTTTCGTCATAGAAAGGATGGAGACCCTCAATCACGACTACTTTATTAGGTTCGATTCGTTCGGGTGGATCGATCATCCCTGTTTCGTGATTATAAATTGGCTTGTCTATCGCTTTTCCTTCTTTGAGGGCTTTGATTTGTTCGTACATTAAATCAAAGTTATTAGCTCTAGGATCAAGGGCGGTTACACCTGCTTCTTTTCTCCCTTTGCGATCTAAACTATGGTAGTCATCAAGACAAATTACAGTCATAAATTCTTGACCGAAGAGATCGGTTAAGCGACGCAAAAAAGTTGACTTACCACATCCGGAATCCCCGGCGACACCAATAATTACCACGCGATCTGACTGAGTGGTCATAGCTTCCCTCTAATACTAAACTATTTTTTTATCAAGTAAGATATCATCTA
>CALGKL010000046.1 GCA_937930495.1 uncultured Gloeocapsa sp. | reverse complement strand
GTGATGAGAAGATGTTGCCGTATATCCTGGCGCTCGCTATAGCAGTAAGTAGTCTAACTTTATATTTTGCAGCTTTTATTAAGCCTGAAGTTCATCGTCAAGACGATTTCCTCTGGAGTGGTGTAGGCTTATTTTACGCTTTAGTTTTATGGATATGTGCTCCTAGAATTACTGGTGCAGTTTTACTAGGACAAACAGCAGCAGTATTATTACTACTGTATTATATTTTCGAGACTTTTAAGTTAAGAAAAGCGATCGCCAATCCAGAATTAGCCACAGAAATTGAAAATTTTTCTCTCATCCAATGGTTACAAAGTCGCTTTGATAATCTCCTTCCCTCACCTAAAACTCCTGTGGTGTCAGAGGTAACCGATTCTCCCACTCCTACTCCGTAAGAGTTAATTGAGACAAAAACGACTATTCAGTCAGCGACACCCGAAACAAAAGCAAAATCTAACCGGTTTTCTCAACTATTGGCTGGAATCACGGGTATTTTTAACAAACCAAAAGTAGAAACCACCGAATCTATTCAATCCCCCACAGCAGAAACCGAAACCACCGTAGTTACTCTCGACGAATCTTCCCCTCAAGAGAGAGAAATAACCTCCCCCACAGCAGAAACCGAAACCACCGTAGTTACTATCAACGAATCTTCCCCTGAAGAGAGAGAAACCAGCGAATCGATTCCATCTGTAGTTACTCTCGACGAATCTTCCCCTGAAGAGGGAGAAATAACCGTAATAGAAGGAGAAATTTCCGAAGCCACTACGGAGAGAGAAATTTCAGATACTTCTCCCCAAAATAGCTCTGAAAAATATCAAAAATAATTCAATAAGATAACAGTTATCCTCCTCTCAATCCCAGAAATAAGCAGAAAACGGTAACCTCTATGTAGAAGATACTGTAGCTAGTATTGTCGACCTGAGGAGCGATCGCTCTCCCTATGTATTGCTTCTTAAGTACATACATTTACTAGACGGGGATTCAATATAGAAGGAGCAATACAGGTATTAGGTATCCCTACACCCCATTTCTAGTCACTAGGTAAGCTTATTTTTGGGCTCAATAACTCGACATTGGTGTTCAGGATTAGGGTGGTTCAGATTCCGACGACATTCTTCTAATAAAGGCTGTAAATCATGCTTCAGAGCCTGCAAATTGCTAATTTTCTCCTCAATTTGGGTAATTTTCCTCTCCAACAAGTCGTACATAGCTTGACAGGAAAGCGATCGCCCTTGTTTGAGCAAAAGAATCTCTCTAATTTCAGCTAAAGTTAACCCCAAAGATTTTGCTCTTTGAATCAAAACTAAACGATCCACATCCTCTTGGTTAAATACCCGATAACCTCCCTCGGTGCGTTGGAGGGGAGGTATTAAACCAGTGCGTTCGTAGAAATAGACGGTCTGTGGATTGATACCTAAATTTTGCGTTACTTCCCCAATTTGCCACATTAAACCTTACCAAAACGACGTTCTCGACGCTGATAGTCAATTAAAGCCTTATGAAACTCTTGACGGTCAAAATCTGGCCAGAGTGTTTCTGTAACATAGATCTCAGCATAAGCCATTTGCCAGAGTAAAAAATTACTAATCCGCATTTCTCCACTAGTGCGAATCAATAAATCAGGATGAGTTAACCCTGCGGTGTAGAGATGGGATTCCCATAGCTCCTCGGTTATGTCTTCAGGAGTTAATTTACCTTCAGCCACTTTGGAAGCGATCGCCCTACAAGCTTGTAAAATTTCCTGTCTTCCCCCATAATTAGTCGCCACTGTAAACTCAATATCCTGATTATCTTTTGTATCCTCCATGGAGCGAGCGATTTCTGTTTGTAGAGTTTTAGGTAAAGCTTCTAGATTCCCCACAAAGCGGATCTTGATTTTTTCCGAACACATTTCCTCTAATTCTCGACGCAAAACCCGCTCAAATAGAGTCATCAAAAATTCTACCTCCTCTAGAGGTCTTCCCCAATTTTCTGTCGAAAAAGCATAAACTGTTAAAGCAGGTATCCCCCAATCCTTGCAACAGCGCAGTAACTCTTTGAGAGTATCTACACCCTTTTGATGACCCATGATCCGGGGTTTTCCCTGGTTTTTTGCCCAGCGACCATTTCCATCCATAATCACCGCTACATGACGGGGAAGACGAGACTTATCTAAGTCAGTTGGCAACTCTTTGAGTATTGGTTTAACAGTCATGTTTCTTATCTTCTGAAGAGGGTAACTTTGACCAAGGTTTTAATCTTAACCATTTAAACTGTAAATATAAATTTATTTCCAACCATTGCAGCATTTTTCTCCACCACCCCCAATTCTCAATGACATCATTATTTCCTTCGCTGAGTTTAGCCTCTAATTGTTCTTTGAGAGCGGTACTTGTTAAAAACCGATTTAAAGTACCCTTTTCAGCTAAAGAAATTGACCCTGTTTCCTCAGAGACCACAATACAAAGAAGATCATCTATTTGTTCAGTAATTCCCATCGCGGCGCGGTGACGTGTACCATATTGGGAGGGTGCTGTACGCTCTGATAGAGGTAAAATAGTTCCTGCCGAGACGATGCGACCATTTTTAATCACCATAGCTCCATCGTGTAACAAAGTTGTTTTTTGAAATATAGTCTGAATTAATTCTTTAGAAATATCTGCATTGAGGGTAATTCCCGGTTGGAGGAGAATACGATTATTCAGGGGGGTTTTGGTTTCGATCACAATTAAAGCACCGGTGCGATTTTGCGAAAGTTCTTTAACAGCTTCTACCAATTGGTCAATAAATCCTTTAGTTCTACCCGAGAGGTTTTCTGAGGGAATTAATAAACTAAACAACTTTCCCCGTCCTAATTTTTCTAAAAAGAGACGTAATTCTAGCTGAAAGCTCGTAGCGATAACAATTATCGCTACCAAAAGGATTTTATCTAAAATTCTGGAGACTAATCCCAATCCCGACTGTTTAACCAAGAAAGTCGCTACTACAATTATGATCAATCCTTGAATGAGTGGACGAGCGCGACTATCTCGGATAATTAGCAGTAGCAACAAACACAGTCCCACAGCCAAGAGCAGATCAATTCCCTGGTGCAGTTTTAGATAAGATTGTAGGTTGAGCAAAAAACGACTGCTGACCAAACCCCACAGAAGCATTGAACTTCAATTTGTTTATATAGTTAGTGCAAACCTCACGTGAGCCTATTCTATCACTATTACTCTTTTTCTAGTAATCTTTCGGGGAAAAGATCCTGATTCAACAGATCTGTGTAGGTTTCTCGACGCAGAATCAGATTAGCTTCTCCTTCCTTAACGATAACCGCTGCAGGACGTGGTAAACGGTTATAGTTGGAAGCCATACTATAGTTATAGGCTCCTGTGGCCATTACTACCAGAATATCTCCTGCTGTGGTTTCCGGTAAACGAGCTGAACGAATGAGAATATCTCCCGATTCGCAATGTTTTCCCGCTACGGTTACCTCTTCGGTTAAGGGAGCAGACATCCGATTGGCGATCGCACAACGATAGACAGATTGATAAGTAATCGGACGAGGATTATCAGACATTCCCCCGTCTACGGCTATATATTTACGAATTCCTGGGACAGTTTTACTAGAGCCTATAGTATAGGCTGTAACACAAGACGACCCAATCAAAGAGCGTCCAGGTTCAATCATTAGTTTCGGTAAAGATAAACCCAACTCTAGACAAGCCGAAGTAATCCCTTTAGAGACTAATTCTACCCATTGGTGGATACTAGGTGGATCATCTTGTTCGGTGTAGCGAATACCCAAACCACCGCCTACATTTAAAGTACTAATGGGTAAACCGTAGCTAATGGCTTTTTGTTGCCAACTTACCATCAATCTAGCCAAATCTTGATGAGGTTGACATTCAAAGATTTGTGAGCCGATATGAGCGTGTAAACCCACGCAATTTAAATGCGATCGCTCCGAGACGAACTTAAATAAAGCATCTAAATCATTCGGATCAAAACCAAACTTACTATCCAAATGACCTGTACGTATATACTCATGGGTATGACATTCAATTCCAGGAGTCAAACGCAACATAATTTTGATATTTTTCTGACTCCAGGAGGCTAATTGCTGCAATTCTGCCCAATTATCTACCATAATCGTGCAATCATGCTCGATCGCCAAGAGCAATTCCGGGATAGACTTATTATTACCATGAAAATAGATATTATCTTGGGGATTAATGCCTAATTTATCTAAAGCTTGTATAGCTGTATAGAGTTCTCCTCCGGAAACGACATCAAAACCCAAACCCTCACTCGCGACAATTCCACAGACAGCTAGACAATTCCACGCTTTAGAAGCGTAGATAACTTGACTAAGTCCCCCATAAAACTGATTTAAAGCTTGCTGATATTGTTGACAAGCTGTTCTCAAGCTCATTTCGTCTAAAATATATAGGGGTGAGCCAAAACGTTCCACCAAAGAGACAACATCACATCCCCCAATCTCCAAATGATCTTCAGCATTGACTCTCGCTGTCAGAGGGAATAAACTCTGATTAACCGAGTCTGTTGGCTCTAAATAATCAGCCCCAGAATTAAAAATTTTTACTTGTGTTGATACCATAATTAATCGTTGATACGTTCATCTTTAGTGTACAATGAAAAATTGTGAATAAAATCACCATACAATTAGAATCACTCAAACCAGAATACCTTGAACAAGTAGTCAGCCTGGATCAAACCTGTCTAGGAGGACTATGGAATCATAGCGGTTATCAACGAGAAATAGATAGTCCTAACAGTACAGCATTAGTACTCAATCTAATCCCAGACCAGAAAATTATCGGCATAGGTTGTTTTTGGGCGATTTTAGAAGAAGCTCATCTCACCGTAATCGCTATTGAACCTGATTATCAAAATCAGGGTTTAGGACAACTACTCCTGTGCCAACTCCTCGAAGAAGCTGTCCAACAAAAATTAGAGCGAGCAACCCTAGAGGTAAAAACTTCTAATCAAATTGCCCTGAATTTATACCAAAAATTTGGCTTTAAAATCGCCGGAACCAGAAAAGGTTACTATCAAAAAACCCAAGAAGATGCCCTGATTTTATGGCAAAATGGCCTAAATCTCCCCGAATTTCAAGAAAGCTTGGAAAAATGGCAAAAAGAAGTCAAAAATCGCCTAGAAAAAAATAATTGGAGTTATAGACGAGAATAATTGGGGATCGCTTGCTGTACCCTAGACAACAGATACCTAACTAGCCTGTGCTAAAATCAAAAAACAAGGGCAAGCAGCAGGTAAACAAAAAGATCATGTTTGAACGCTTCACAGAAAAAGCAATCAAAGTAATTATGTTAGCCCAAGAGGAAGCGCGCCGCTTGGGTCATAATTTCGTGGGTACAGAACAAATCCTTCTCGGTTTAATCGGCGAAGGAACAGGAGTAGCAGCAAAAGTACTCAAATCCATGGGCGTTAATCTTAAAGACGCTCGTACAGAAGTAGAAAAAATTATCGGTCGTGGTTCGGGTTTTGTAGCGGTAGAAATACCCTTCACCCCCAGAGCGAAAAGAGTTCTAGAATTATCCCTAGAAGAAGCTCGCCAATTAGGACATAATTATATAGGCACAGAACACTTGCTCTTAGGCTTAATTCGTGAAGGAGAAGGCGTCGCAGCAAGAGTACTAGAAAATTTAGGGGTAGATTTATCCAAAGTCAGAACCCAAGTAATTAGAATGCTAGGGGAAACCGCAGAAGTAGGCGCGAGTTCAAGCTCCACAGGTAGAAATAAAACACCTACCCTAGATGAATTTGGCTCTAATTTAACCCAAATGGCCAGTGAAGGTAAATTAGACCCAGTGGTGGGAAGACAAAAAGAAATAGAACGTGTTATTCAAATTCTCGGACGCAGAACCAAAAATAACCCCGTCTTAATCGGTGAACCAGGAGTGGGGAAAACAGCGATCGCCGAAGGCTTAGCTCAACGCATCGCTAACAAAGATATACCCGATATCCTCGAAGATAAACGCGTCGTCACCCTAGACATAGGTTTACTCGTCGCGGGAACAAAATACCGCGGGGAATTTGAAGAACGACTCAAAAAAATAATGGATGAAATTCGTCAAGCGGGTAACGTAATACTTGTAATTGACGAGGTACATACACTGATCGGCGCCGGAGCAGCAGAAGGAGCGATCGACGCAGCCAATATCCTTAAACCAGCTCTAGCTAGGGGGGAATTACAATGTATCGGGGCTACTACCCTAGATGAATATCGCAAACACATCGAACGGGATGCCGCCTTAGAAAGACGTTTTCAACCAGTGATGGTGGGTGAACCTAGCGTCGAAGAAACCATCGAAATCCTCTACGGACTGAGAGAACGCTACGAACAACACCATAAACTGAAAATCCTCGATGAAGCCCTAGAAGCAGCAGCGAAACTCTCCGATCGCTACATATCAGATCGCTATCTACCAGATAAGGCGATCGACCTAATCGATGAAGCAGGATCAAGAGTACGTCTGTTAAACTCTCAATTACCACCTGCAGCTAAAGAACTAGATAAAGAACTCCGTCAAATCCTCAAAGAAAAAGACGACGCCGTTAGAGCCCAAAACTTCGATCGGGCGGGGGAACTACGCGATCGCGAAATGGAAATTAAAGCCCAAATCAAAGCGATCGCCTCCTCCAAAAAAACCGACTCAGACAACGAAATGCCCTCAGTCGGACCCGAAGAAATCGCCCAAATCGTCGCCTCATGGACAGGAGTACCAGTCAATAAACTCACCGAAAGTGAGTCAGAAAAACTCCTCCACATGGAAGACACCCTACATCAACGTCTCATCGGACAAGAAGACGCGGTTAAAGCCGTATCTCGCGCGATCCGACGTGCTCGGGTTGGTTTGAAAAACCCCAATCGTCCTATCGCTAGCTTCATCTTCTCCGGACCTACCGGAGTAGGTAAAACCGAATTAACTAAAGCTCTAGCAGCTTATTTCTTCGGTTCAGAAGAAGCCATGATTCGTCTGGATATGTCTGAATACATGGAGCGTCATACCGTCTCCAAACTCATCGGTTCTCCCCCTGGCTACGTCGGGTATAACGAAGGTGGACAACTAACCGAAGCCGTGCGCCGTCGTCCCTATACCGTAGTACTATTCGACGAGATCGAAAAAGCACATCCCGACGTCTTTAACCTTCTGCTCCAAATCCTCGAAGACGGACGTCTCACCGACGCTAAAGGTCGTACCGTTGACTTTAAAAACACCCTCCTGATTATGACCTCCAACATCGGATCTAAAGTCATTGAAAAAGGTGGCGGTGGTCTCGGTTTTGAATTCGCCGCGGATCAAAGCGAATCCCAATACAACCGTATTCGTTCCCTCGTCAACGAAGAGTTGAAAAACTATTTCCGACCCGAATTCCTCAACCGTCTTGATGAAATCATCGTCTTCCGTCAACTCAATAAAGACGAGGTCAGCGAAATCGCCGATATCCTTCTCAAAGACGTCTTTAAGCGTCTGACCGAGAAACAAATTACCCTAGAGGTAACCAGCAAATTCAAAGAACGTCTCGTGGAAGAGGGTTATAACCCAGCCTATGGCGCTCGTCCTTTACGTCGCGCTATTATGCGTCTCCTTGAAGATGTTCTCGCCGAAGAAATACTCTCAGGTAAAATCCAAGAGGGAGATCAAGCTCTCGTAGATATCGACTCTGAAGGTAAAGTAATCATTACCAAACAGGATAAACCCCAATTAATGATTCCTGTAAGCGAATAAATCAAAAGTAAGGTTTAATCTTCCCCCCCTTAGCCAAAAAAGGGGGGCTTTTTTCTGACATATTAGTGGAATTCATGTATAACTTTTCTCCAGTTATTCAAAACTTAGATACTTTTCTCGTCTGTGGTTTAGGTAGTCTTGGTCAAAATTGTGTCGTCGCTCTGAAAGAATTTGGTGTTAAAGTAATTGCTATTGACCAAACAGCAGAAATTAAATGGGAGAGTAAAAACATACCTGAATTATTAGATGATTTAATTATCGGTGATTGTCGAGATTTAGCCGTTTTACAAAAAGCTAAAATTAAAGATTGTCGCTCAATTTTAATCGTTACTAGTGATGAAGAAGTTAACGTAGAAACCGCTATTAATGCTAGGGAAATTAATAGTAAAATCCGCATTATTATCCGTTCATCTCAAGAAAAGTTAAACGAATTACTCCGCCAACAATTGGGTAATTTTTTTGCTGACGAACCCGCACATTTAACCGCTCTAGCTTTTGCTTTAGCTGGTTTAGGTAATCAAACAATAGGGATTTTAAATTTAGCTGGACAACGGTTACAAATTATTCAACGTCAACTTAAACCAACGGATAATTGGTGCTATAATCGTAAAGTTCATGAACTCAATACTAAAAACAGGATTGTTTTAAGTCATTATTCTTCAGATGTAGCTTTAAAAGATCAATTTCATCAATGGGATTCAGAAGTTATTTTACATCCAGGCGATACAATTATTTATCTAGAAATGGTTGATAAATTCTCTTTAGAAGGTTCTCAACCTGTTAAAAAGAAATCCCCTCTTGTTATTTTTAGCCAACGATTACAAGCAGAAATTAAACAATTTACTCAGTTAAAGTTTCTCCAAAAAATCCGCAGTATCGCTATCGTTGCTAGTATTGCTATCATTTTTTTATTATTTTTAGGTACATTCTTATTTGCTAAATATTATGCTGGCACAAATTGGCTGCATGCTTTCTATGCTACCGCTATTCTTTTATTAGGAGGTTATGCTGATTTATTTGGACAATTAGAGCCTAATCAAGAAATTCTCCCCTGGTTACAATTATTCGCTTTGAGTTTAACAATTATTGGCACAGTTTTGGTGGGAATTTTATACGCTTTAATCACCGATAATCTTTTATCAGCCAAATTTGAATTAATTTTAAATCGTCCACCTATTCCTCAACAACAACATCTGGTTTTAATTGGTTTAGGTAAAGTTGGACAAAGGGTAGCTAACTTTTTACAAGAGTTAAAAGAATCCTTAGTAGCTATTAGTTTTGAAGATAATATCAATAGAGCTAATCTACCCAATATTCCCCTGATTATAGGTAGTTTTCAAGAAGCTTTAACTAAAGCTAACCTGGCTCAAGCTAAAAGCGTGATTATTACTACTAACAATCAAATGCTTAACCTAGAAATTGCCTTAACTATTCATAATATTAATCCTAAGAGTAACTTAGTAATTGGTACTTATCAAGGGGGAGTAAGTCATCAATTAATGCGTCTTCTTGAGAATACTCAAGCTATAGAAATATATACAGCAGCAGCTGAAGCCTTTGCCGGTGCTGCTTTTGGGGAAAACATTTTAGCTTTATTTCGGCAAAATAATCAAACAATTTTGACTACAGAATACCAGATAGAAGCTGATGATACCCTCAATGGGTTATTGATTTCTGAGATTAATTATGGTTATG
>CALGKL010000045.1 GCA_937930495.1 uncultured Gloeocapsa sp. | reverse complement strand
GTTCTAGCTAGGCTAAGTGATGCTGAAATCACTTTATTTACAAAGCATTCAATTGCTAAAGAAATACTACTAGAACGAACTTTGAAGTTTCAAGCTTGTTCCCAGATAACCCAAAAGGTATGGGATGAAGTTTTTGAAGCGGTCTCGGGTATGGATAAACCCAAGAGTCGAGAACTACTTTTCCGTCAAAAGAAAAGAGTCAATCCGACAGCGAATTACAAGCAATTGACGTTATTTGACTCTGTTTAATTGCGTTCACTGTGTATCCCCGTATTCGACAAGAATTAACCTAAATTTTATGGAACAACCACAAACACCTCAAGTAGGTATTATTATGGGTAGTGATTCTGACCTCGCGACTATGGCCGAGGCGATCGCTATCTGTAGAGAGTTTAACGTCCCCACCGAAGTGGCGATCGTCTCGGCACACCGTACTCCCCAAAGGATGGTAGAATACGCCACCACAGCCCATCAACGGGGTTTAAAAGTGATTATCGCCGGGGCAGGAGGAGCAGCTCATTTACCAGGTATGGTAGCCTCCCTAACCCCTTTACCAGTGATTGGTGTACCTGTAGTTAGTCGTCATCTCCAGGGCTTAGATTCTCTCTATTCCATCGTCCAAATGCCCGCGGGTATTCCTGTAGCTACCGTAGCCATTGGTAATAGTAAAAACGCAGGTTTACTAGCAATTCAAATTCTCGCTACTACTGCTCCTGATTTATTCACTAAAGTACAACAATATCGAGAACAACTCGCTCAAAGCGTTTTAACTAAACAAGCAAATTTAGATCGTCTCGGTTATCAAGCTTATCTGGAAACTCAATAATCATGTCCAATCTACCCTTACCCCCCGGTAATTTGGGACTGCCTCTGATTGGGGAAACCCTCAGTTTTTTTAGCGATCGCCACTTTACCAGTAAAAGACTAAAAAAATACGGCAAAATCTATAAAACTAGTCTTTTGGGTAAAAAAACCGTGGTGATGACTGGTGCCAAAGCTAACGAGTTTTTATTCAGAAACGAAAATAAATACGTTAAAGCTACTTGGCCCAAAAGTACCCAAATTCTTCTTGGCTCTCTTTCTTTAGCTGTACAATCAGGAGAACTCCATACTTCCCGTCGTAAATTACTCTATCAAGCTTTCCAACCCAGAGCTTTAGAAGGTTATTTACCCAAAATGGTCCAATTTACCCAAGCTTATCTAGAAAAATGGCTAAAAATGGGTGAATTCACTTGGTATCCCGAACTGAGAGACTATACCTTTGACATCGCTAGCAGTCTTTTAGTAGGGACAGAAAATGGCTCAGATACTCCCCTAGCTACTTTATTTGAACAATGGGTTAAAGGTTTATTTAGTATTCCCATCCCTCTCCCCTGGACTACCTTTGGGAAATCTCTGGCTTGTCGTCAAGAACTACTCAAATATATTCAAAAGATTATTGAAAACCGTCTCCACAATCCGACTACAGAAACAGACGCTTTAGGATTATTATTAACAGCTAAAGATGACCAAGGAAATAGCCTAACTCTTGAAGAACTTAAAGACCAAATCCTGTTACTCTTATTTGCAGGACATGAAACCCTGACCTCTGCTTTGGTGTCTTTTTGCTTTTTAACCGCTCAACACCCCGAAGTTATGGCTAAATTACGCCAAGAACAACAAAATTTAGGAATAACTCCTCCCTTGACTCTAGATCAACTCAAACAAATGACCTATCTAGAACAAGTACTCAAAGAAATCTTGCGGTTAATACCTCCTGTAGGTGGAGGTTTTCGCGAAGTAGTAGAATCTTTTGAATTTGAAGGGTATCAGATTCCCCAAAATTGGCTAATACAATATTTAATTACCGAGACTCATAAAGACCCCCAATTATATCCCGAAGCTCAGCGTTTTGACCCCGATCGCTTTGCTCCTAATCAAGAAGCAGACAAACAAGCTAATTTTGGTTATATTCCCTTCGGAGGTGGATTGCGAGAATGTCTAGGTAAAGAATTCGCTCGTCTAGAGATGCGCGTATTTGCGTCTATGTTAATCTCTAGATACCAATGGGAATTATTACCCAACCAAGACTTAACCCTGATCGGGATTCCAACTCCTCAACTTAAAGATGGTTTAAAGGTGCGTTTTTCTGAATATTCTTAACCCCATGCTCCAACAGACTTTAGAATGGATCCAAAATCTCGGTTTTTGGTCGCCAATTATTTTTATCCTGATTTATATTATTTCCACAGTTTTATTGATTTCAGGAGCAGCCTTAACCCTAGGCGCCGGTTTGATTTTTGGTTTACTCCCAGGCTGCCTCTACGTCTCTATAGCTTCTACTTTAGGTGCTACAGTAGCTTTTTTGATTGGACGTTATTTAGCTAGGGGATGGGTAATTAACCAAATCGATAACAAACCCAAATTTAAAGCCATTGATAGCGCTGTAGCTCAACAAGGTTGGAAAATTGTCGGTTTAACCCGACTGTCTCCCGTTTTTCCCTTTGTTTTCTTAAATTACGCCTTTAGCATTACTCAAGTATCTCTAAAAGATTATATTCTAGCTTCTTGGGTAGGAATGTTACCAGGAACAATCATGTATGTTTATATAGGTTCTTTAGCCAAAGATTTAGCTAGTTTAGGTACAACTACCCCTGAAAATAATAATTTAGTCTGGATTTTACGTCTAGTTGGCTTTATTGCTACTGTGGTTGTTACTATCTACATTACTCGTATTGCTAAACAAGCTTTAGATAGTAAAATCAGTGAGAAAATTTAACTCTAATCTTTGAGAGTTACCTACTGGAGTGATGGTAACTAAACGTCCACCAGAAGCAGTTAATTTTAACTTAATAGCTAAATAATCGTCGGGTAAATAAGGAAGTAAACAAGCCCATTCAATAACAGTAATACCTGCTGGT
>CALGKL010000044.1 GCA_937930495.1 uncultured Gloeocapsa sp. | reverse complement strand
GGATGTTAGAGGTTGAATTGGGGAAAAATTCTGACAACCAGTTAATCTAGCTACTTCTAAATTACCTGGATGGGTGAAAATAGCTTGTTTATCCCGAGCAGCGATAACTTTTCCCTGAGAGAAAACCAGTAATTTCTGACATATGCGGTAAGCTTCTTCAAGATTATGGGTAACAAATAAAGTCAATCCCTGGTAATTAGTAAGGGTTTTGTGGAGTTGTTTTTCTAATTCAGCGCGTAAATGGGTATCAAGAGCCGAAAATGGCTCGTCTAGTAGTAAAAGATCAGGATTGCTAGCTAAAGCTCTAGCTAAAGCTACTCTTTGTTGTTGTCCTCCCGATAACTGGTGGGGATAGCGTGATCCTAACCCATAAAGTTGCATTTGTTCGAGTTGAGTAGCTACTTGTCGGGATCGGGCGTTTTGAGAAAGTCCTTTGATCCCGTAGGCGATATTTTCGGTTACGGTGAGATGAGGGAATAAGGCGTATTGTTGAAAGAGAAAACCGACGCGGCGATCGCGACTAGGTAGGTTAATCCCCGCGGCTGAGTCATAGAGTACGCGGTTATTGAGCACAATCTTACCGCAACTAGGGGTTTCAATTCCCGCTAGACAACGCAAAGTCATACTTTTTCCCGAACCGGAACTCCCTAAAATGCCTAGGGTTTCGTCTTCAAGATTAAAAGCGACTTCTAACAGGTAGTTGGGGAGTTTTTTCTGAATATCTACGCTCAATTTCATGGGAATAAGACTCTTTTTGCCGTTTTTGCCGTTTATTTTGGGGTTGTTGAAATTCTAGGTGTCTTACCCACCACAGTAACAGAAAGGCGATCGTGGTCATAATTAAAACCATGATATTGGCTAATTGATAATTCTGCATTTGTACAGCATCGTAAATAGCTAGGGGTAGGGTTTGAGTCCGTCCTGGAATACTACCACATACCATAAGGGTAGCTCCGAACTCCCCTAAACCTCTGGCTATGCTCAAACCAAATCCCGCTAAAATACCTCTAGAGGCTACGGGGAGGGAAATGCGCCAGAGTACCTCTACTTCTGTTGAACCTAGAGTACGGGCTGCGGCTTCTAGTTCGGGGTTAACATTTTTAAGAGCCGCTCTGGTTGATTCTACCATCAAAGGTAAAGCTACTACAGCTGAGGCGATCGCTCCTGCTTGCCAAGTAAATAATAGATTGATTCCAAACCATTCTTTAATCGGACTACCCCTACCTAATACTAGTAGCAGGAAATAACCTACGACGCTAGGGGGTAAGACTAGGGGTAAATTGAGAAAGGTTGAGAGCAAAATCTGTCCAGGAAAATCTGTTCTGGCGAAAAAAATACCTAAACCTAGACCAAAGATGACAATCAATAAGCTTGCCACTAAGATAACTTGTAAAGATAATAAAGAGGGTTGCCAAATCATAATATTGGTTCTTCTCCTGGTAAAATAAAGCCGTATTCTCGCATGAGGATTCTGCCTTCCTCGCTATTGATAAAAGCGGCAAAGTCTTTAGCTTGTTGGGGGTGTGGTGCATTTTTGGGGATAGCTAACATTTGTTCTAAGGGTTTATGTAAGTCCCCTGGTATTAATGTCCATTTCCCGGGTTTATTAACGGAGATGGATAAAGCGACAATGGCTACATCTACGTTCCCTGTTTCTGCATATTGTTGGGTTTGTCTGACGTTTTCCCCTAGGATTAATTTGGGTTGAATTTCTGACCAGATTCCTACGGTTTCTAAAGCTTCTCTCGCCGCGACTCCATAGGGTGCATGATCTGGATTGGCGATCGCTATTTTTTCTATCTCTGGTTTAGTTAAGTCTCGGATACTTGTTATTTCCATATTACTATCTTCTCTTTGCCAGAGGGTAATTCTCCCTACACCGTATAAAGCTTTAGTTTCTGGAATAATTAAGCCTTTAGCTTCTAAATCTTCAATAAATTGCTTATTAGCTGCAGCAAACAAATCTACAGGCGCTCCTCTTTCAATTTGCTGGGCTAATTGTCCGGTGGAACCCATGTTAAAACTAACTTGGTTTCCCGTTTCTTGGGTCCATAATTCACCGATTTTAGGAAAAACATAGTTTAAATCGGCAGCAGCTGAAACGGTAATCGTCACCTTTTCAGCAAAAATCGCTCTTTGAGTGGTTATCGCTAGAACTAGGCTGATAATTAGTAACCATAAGTGCCTTTTTTTCATATTTTCTGTCACTATGCAGGTATAAATGACATAATGCCAAAATTCTTACCCAAAAGTTGTAGCTCAAATAACATAATTGAGCTAGGTTGTAAGAGATGAACTCAAAATCCCTACTAGGGGTATTGAAAAAACCCACTGGAGTCATTAGGATAAGCTCTAGTAATGATTAAGAAAATTATCAATGTTGCTCAGAATTAAAACTCTTTTGGGTGTAGGTGTAATCGCTTCCCTGCTTTCTTTAACCACGATTACCCCATCCTCTTCATTAGTTAAACAAGCTACGGAAAATGGCCAAATTACCCTAATTGCTGAAGGTGAAGATTTTGTGCGTAAAGGTTTTACCACTAAGGATAATTGGCAAATAAAATTTGATCATGTCTTTGTTACCCTAGCGGAAATCAAAGCTTATCAAACCGAACCACCTTTTGACCCCACTACCGATGCTCCCCTTAAACCAGTGGTAACGGTGGTATTACTAGATAAACCTCAAACCGTTGATTTAGCCAAAGAAGATGAAGATATTGTCGTCAGTCAAATACAAGCACCCCCAGGACACTATAACGCTCTCTCCTGGAAGGTGACTCCCTCAAGCGAAGGAGCAACTCTAGTCTTACAGGGAACAGCGACAAAAGATGGCGAAACCATTAACTTTAATATCGCCATCGCCCAACCTCTGGAATATACTTGTGGAGACTATGTCGGAGATGAACGTAAAGGTATTCTAGTCTCAGGAGGAGAAACAAAATTAGAGACAACCTTTCATTTTGACCATGTTTTTGGAGACGCAAAAACACCAGCAGATGACCCCCTTAATACCGATGCACTAGGTTTTGGTCCTTTAGCTGCTTTAGCTGTCAATGGTGAGTTAAACGTCGATTCAGCTACTCTCGAAGCACAATTATCAGCCCAAGATTATCAAACTTTAACCCAGGCGATCGCTAATTTCGGTCATGTAGGTGAAGGTCATTGTCGATAAGTTGCGGTTACTTTAATGTTTAGCTAGTTTACTTGCTGAAATTAGTAAAATAATTCCCAAAATCCAATAGAGAAAAGTACTAGCAATATATTGTAATAAATAACTCCCAATAAATGCGCCAACAATAGAGCCAGTTGCCATGGAAATAATAAAAGAATAATCATCCTTGATTTGCTGTAACTTTTGTTGGCGATTATATTTCCATAAGCCCATTAAAATAGTGGGAATACTGATAGCTAAACTCAAACTACCTGCTAGTTTAATATCTACGGCAAAAATCAGAATAATCGTCGGAATAATTAATTCTCCTCCTGCTACCCCTAATAAACTACTAAAAATCCCTATTACTATTCCAGCTAGCCAAGCAATAATTATTTTTAATAAGTCAGTTGTTTCCCAAATTTTTAAACTAAAAATTAGTTCATGTCCTATTAATATAAAACTGATAATAACCAAAAAAAATACCACAATCTTATTGAGAAGTTTTTCGTTAATTCTTGTGGCATAATTGACCGCAATATAAGCTCCAAATAAAGAACCAGCTAAAATATTAATAATTATTACCCAGTTGGTGAAAACGATATTAAAGGCAACTACTCCACTGCGAAAAATTAAGGAAAAAATAACGGTTACTAAACTAACAACTAGATTAATAATAATCGCTTTTAAAGTGGGATAATTAAATATTTTAATCAGGATAGGTAGTCTAAACTCGGCTCCACCTAAACCAATTAACCCTCCCATAATCCCCACTAATGTACCTAAGAAAAAAGGTAATAATTTACTCATAACTTTTTAATTGCTTGCTCATAAAAATATGAGGTATAGTTACCTCTATAAATGGTTCTCCTTGGGATTGATAACCTAATTTATGATAGAATCCTTGACATTGATAACGAGCGTGGAGTTGTATTTGCTGATATCCTTGGGATAGG
>CALGKL010000043.1 GCA_937930495.1 uncultured Gloeocapsa sp. | reverse complement strand
AATAACCTGAGCTACCATCGCTAGATTAAGAGCTTGCATTTGCAAAATAACCGCTAACCCGTTAAAGATACCGATTGGTAATAACAGGGGTAAATGTTGGCCAATTGTTAGGGAAAAAACACTGCAGCGATAAATAACTATGGGTAATAAACCGAGAGCAATAAAAGTATAAATAGCGATTGACCAAAAAATAGGAGAAGAATTTTGGACACCTAATTTATCGACGTTAGCAGTAATACTCCAAATCAGGGCTACTCCTAACATTAGTTTAGCACCGGTTTGGGTTAGTAAAGCTTGAAAAGGAGCAAAATAACCGAGTTTCTTAGATTTTATATTTAATAAATAAGCTCCCAAAACAATTAAAACTATCCCCAAACAATCCTGATAACTAGGATATTCTTGGACTAAAATTGGTGAGGTAAGAATTAAAAACAAAGGGGTAAAGGTAACCAAGGGAACAGTCAAAGATAAATCGGCTAGATTTAAAGCTTTAATATAGAGAATCATAGCGATAATATTGAGGGAACCACCAACTACAAGAGCCAACCAAAACTGCCAATTAAGAGCGGGAATATCAATAAAAAATAATAGGGAAAATAAAAGAGGAAGACTTAAACCGCTCAATGACCAAATAACTAAATACTCATCAACCTTGGTCAAACTACGCTTACTCATTAAATCTTTTAAAGATTCAAAAAAAGCGGTTAAAATAGCTAAGATCAACCAAGTCATAAATAGATGAAACGAAGACAAATTTTAACAAATACCGCCATAGGCTTAACTACCGGAGCTATTTTAGGAGCGTGTAATCAGACTACCAACAATCAAGCTAATTCTACAGCACAAAGCAGCGATTTACCTAATCTAAAATGGCGGATGGTCACGAGTTGGCCGAAATCTCTAGATATTATTTTTGGGGGTGCGGTGATGATTTGTGACCAAGTCAAAGAAATGAGTGGGGGACGTTTTACCATCGAACCCTATGCAGCGGGAGAGATTGTTCCAGGTTTGGAGGTATTAGACGCGGTGCAAAATGGGACGGTAGAATGTGGACATACGGCTAGTTATTATTACATTGGTAAGAATCCCTCTTTAGCTTTTGGCACAACTATGCCTTTTGGTTTAACCGCGCAACAACAAAATGCTTGGTTTGAGCACGGAGGGGGGTTGGAGACGATGCACAAACTCTATAGTGATTTTAATATAATTAATTTTCCTGCGGGTAATACCGGTGCGCAAATGGGGGGATGGTTTAAAAAACAAATCAAGTCGGTGGGGGATTTACAGGGGTTAAAGATGCGTATCCCGGGTTTAGGGGGTAAGATTATGGCGCAATTAGGAGCTAATGTTCAGGTTTTACCCGGGGGTGAGATTTTTCTGGCTTTGGATCGGGGGGCGATCGATGCTGCTGAGTGGGTAGGTCCTTACGATGATTTACAGTTAGGCTTAAATAAAGCTGCTTCTTTTTATTATTATCCCGGTTGGTGGGAACCTGGAGCTACTTTAGAGTTACAAGTTAATCTGAGTCAATGGCAAAAATTGCCTCGAGAATATCAAGCTATGCTGAAAGCTGCTGCTGCTCAAGCTAATCTAACCATGTTAGCTCTCTATGATGGACGTAATGGGGAGGCTTTACAAACTTTAGTCTCCGAAGGTACTCAATTGATGCCTTTTCCAGTGGAAATTATGCAAGCAGCCCAAAAAGCTACATCAGAACTATACCAGGAACAGGGGACTCAAGATGCAACCTTTGGGCAAATTTATCAACAATGGGATCAGTTTCGTCAACAAGTTAGAAACTGGAATAGTATAAATGAGTTGAGTTTTACCAGTTTTGTCGCCAATGGCTGAAATTTCAGCCCTTTTCCTGACAAAAATCGTCCCTATCTTGACTAGGACAGGGACGATAATTCGTTCAGATTAGCTTAGATTTACAGGACAATTTACATTAGTCCGATTTGGGATAAAATTCCTTTTCCGGTTAAGAGTTCGGTTAAAATTCCGATTACGAAGCCAAGCATAGCTAGGCGACCATTCCATGTTTCAGCAAAGTTAGTAAATCCAAGTTTAGCTTGTTTATCTTCCATGATTGCACCTCGTTTGGTTTAGATAGTGACTCGTTTGTCAACCTTCTTGATCTAAACTTAACATAGCTTTACAAAAAATGCAACTTTTCTTTACAAAAAATTTTTAAACGAGGAAAAGATCAACAGCAGTAAGCAGGGGAAGATCGGAGAAAGAGGCGATCGCCCTTTGGTTAAAGGAAAGTATCCCAGAGTCGCTATTGTAGGTAAAACCATTTTCTTGATTAAAGAATTCTCGGGGTAAAAAAGTTCGTGGGGGTAAGTCTAAAGCGAAATCTCTGCGGGAAATAACGAGGATATCCCTAGCTGGTTGAAAATCACGGATACGTTGGAAACCAACCCCAGGAGGAGTTAAGACGAAGCGATCGCTACCTCTACCTCCTGTAAGGATATTATGACCAGGTCCACCAAACAAGAGATCATCTCCCGCTGCACCAATTAAGGTATCATCACCAAGTCCACCCCTAATGGTGTCATCATTACTTGTACCCCTTAGGAAATCATCTCGAGGACTCCCGTTAAAGTTTCCCTGTGTCCTATTTTTAACTTCTTTAACCGCTTGATAGGTATTTAAACGGAGATATTCTAACTCTGTATTTTTGACGTTGTCGTCTTCATCATCGCCATCGAAGATAGGATCGGCGGTAACCATTAAAATATCTCTGATTTGTTGGGGAGTTAACAGACTATCCCCAAATTCCAAGGCAGCTTGCTGCATTAAAGCTACAGTCCCTGTTACCATGGGTGTAGCCATACTTGTACCCGCTTTTGTACCTAGTTCGTCTTCTGGGATGGTACTATTAATTATCGCACCTGGAGCAAAAAGAAAGTTATCGGCTTGGAGACGTTGACTAAAACTAACAATGCGATCGATGTCTGTAGAATAGTCAATACTACCCGATCGCCATTTGACTTGATTTTTTGTCTGATCTTGCCAAGTTGCACCTACGGCTAGGGTACTATAGATAGCAGGAGAAGCTAAACCCGGTTTTTGTTTTTTGAAATAATTATTACCCGCGGCTGCAATGACAGTAACTCCTTGGGTTTCTAACTCTTTGATTCGTGCAACTAGAAAATCTTCTTCTACTTGCTCTTTTGAGGTATAAAAATCACTTCCCCCAGAGATATTAACCGCGATAATATTATATTCCTGTTGATGTTCTAAGACCCAGTCTAAAGCTTCAGCCAGGGG
>CALGKL010000042.1 GCA_937930495.1 uncultured Gloeocapsa sp. | reverse complement strand
GAATCCCTTCAGTTACAGGTAGTTGTTCTCATCCTACAGGGACCGGTTTGGGCGCGATCCTCTTTGGTCCTAGTATCATGACGGTATTGGGGACATTAGTATTATTGTTTCAAGCTATACTTTTAGCCCATGGTGGTTTAACTACTCTGGGTGCTAACGTCTTTTCTATGGCTGTCGTAGGTCCCTGGGTAGCTTATTTAATCTATCTTCAAAACCGAGAGAGACTTGGTATTTTTCTAGCTGCTACCTTGGGTAATTTAGCAACCTATGTAGTTACATCAATACAACTAGCCTTGGCTTTTCCCGCTGAAAATGGCGGGTTTTTGGCTTCTTTTGGCAAATTTGCGACAATTTTCGCCTTAACTCAGATTCCTCTGGCTATTAGTGAAGGAATGCTCACGGTTTTAGTCTACAATTGGCTACAATCCTACGCTCAAGCTGAGTTACAAACCCTAAAACTATTACGCACTCACAGATAAAAATGCCACAAGCAAAATCTAGCAACTGGTTACTAATCGGGGGAGTAGTTTTGTTAGCCATATTACCCCTGGTTTTCGTCAAGGGTGAATTTAGCGGCGCCGATGGAGAAGCAGTAGAAGCAATCACTACGATTGACCCAGATTTTGAACCCTGGTTTGAGTCTATAGTTGAACCAGCTAGCGGGGAAATCGAAAGTCTGTTATTCTCTACCCAAGCTGCTATTGGTGGGGGAATAGTGGGTTACGTCATCGGTTTATATAAAGGTCGCAATGCACCACCAAATCGATAGTCTAGTCTATCTCAATCGTTTACGCTATCTACCACCAACAGAAAAACTCTTATTTACATTGATGTTGTTTATTTTGAGTTATCTAGGTGGTAGTTTGGTACAGATCCTGATTTCGATTTGGTTATTGATTTGGATAGTGGTTTACGCGGGAATACCTTTGGGATTCTATTACAAGTTGTTGATGATACCTGTAGGGTTTGGAGTGATGAGTATCCCGGCGATCGCCCTAGAGGTAAGTTGGGGGAAAATTCCTCTTACCCAGGGTATCGGTTTAGGACCAGTTTATCTCTATCTGAGTCAATCGGGCTTAATTCAAGGGGGAGAATTATTAATCAGGGCGATCGCTCTGACGAGCTGTATGTACTTTTTGTTACTAACAACTCCTGTGCTGGAGATTTTAAAGGTTTTCGCCAAACTCGGTTGTCCTAGTTTGATTTTAGAACTTTTGGCTCTGATGTATCGCTTGATCGCCATTTTAACTGAAACCACCAGTGAATTACTCCTAGCCCAACAATCTCGAGGTGGTTATAGTCGCAGAAGTAGAATTATTCCTAGTCTAGGGTTATTAGTTACCCAAATATTTAAACAGAGTTTGGAACATTATCGTCAAGTGGTTTTAGCCTTAAATTCCCGCGGTTTTACGGGAAAATTCCGTTTTTGGCAACCTTTGGGGTATAAATCTAATCCTCGTTATACCCTAGAGGGAATAATCGGTTATATTTGTTTAGTTTTTTGCAGTTTACTCAGATTTTAAGTTCTTCCATCAGTTTTTGGACCTCAGCAACAGAAGCTTGAGTAATTAAATCAAATCTAAACCGCTGATCTTGACTCAGATATTGAGCATAAGCAGGATATAAATAAGATCGATAATCTTGATTACCTAATAAATGAACCTGAAAAAAAGCCAGGGAAATAGCATTAACATAACTCTCAATCAAACTTTGAGTCGGTAAAGTTAAACCAGTCATTGTGTTAAGTGCTTCTTCAATTCCTCCATCAAGTTTGGTAAAATCAACGTGAGCTTGTCCTTGAATTAATCCCCAATATTTATCAGGAGTAGTCAACCAAGAAAAGGGTACCGCTTGTTCAAAAATAGGTGGAGTAGCAGGATCTTTTGAACCCGATAATAAGATAACCGGAATATTGATTTTACTAATCCCTGTTTCCCCAAAAATATAGCGATTAACCGGATTACCAACTAAAACAGCTTTGACACGCTCATCCCGAAACTGATAGTTTTCTCTGGGCAATTCTAAAGCTCGACATTGCAAAATTAAAGCAACATTAACGGCGCCATAGGGACGCTGACAACTTTCCTCAAGGTAATTCAAATCTATCGTCGCACCAGCTACAGCTAAAGCCGTATAACCCCCAAAGGAATGACCTGATACCCCCACATTTTCTACATCGAGTTTACCCTGAAAATCCTGTTGATTACGTCTGGTTAATTCGTCAATCATAAAACTAATATCTAGAGGACGATTAATAAACTCATTTCCCTCAAAAATATCTCGATGATATCCATCAAACATTCCTTGTAGATAAATTACATCACTTCCTACGTGTTGGGGAGCAGCCACCAAATAACCATAGGAAGCTAAATGATTGAGTCCCGCTTCGTAATCTTCAGGACGAGATGATAAACCATGGGAAAAAACGACTACAGGTATTTTATCAGTAGCTATATTTTGGGGTATATAAACATCAACATAAAAACTTCTCTTTCTTTTTGAATCGGTTAGATTCCAAACTTGTTTTTCTACGTTATATTCACCTTTTTGACGCAGATCTTTTAACTTACTATAATCAACAATGGGGTTATTTTTTGCTTCTTGTTTTGTCCAAACATTCATTTTCTCTACTAGGGTTTTGGTAGCTTGAGCAAGTCTTTCCGTTTGTTGAGCTAATCTGGTGATTACTAACCCTTGAAACTGCAGATTAGTTGGAAAATTTTTAAAGACATTTAATAATGTTAAACCTTCTGGTGCAAAACTCGCTTGCACGATCGCCCCTCTTAAAGCGTATCCCCCATTAATTCCTCCTTCCATAGTAATTCCTTTCCCTAAACGCATGAGCATAGATTCCCCCATTTTTGTATTTAAAAACCGAGAAACTAAAACGGGGTTAATAGCTATTTTTTGGTTGAGAGATTCTCGAAAAGCTTCTTGTTGTTCAGGAGTAACTAAATTTAAATAAAAC
>CALGKL010000041.1 GCA_937930495.1 uncultured Gloeocapsa sp. | reverse complement strand
CCAACAAGAAGCCAAAGAATTGTTTCAAGAATATCAAAACCTCATGCAACTTGGGGCTGAATACGGTAAATTCGACCGTGAAGGAAAAAAAATCTTTATCGATAAAATGGAAACCCTCATGGAACGCTACCAAATCTTTATGAAACGGTTTGAGCTTTCTGAGGATTTTATGGCACAAATGACCGTAGAACAACTGAAAACCCAGTTAAACCAATTCGGAATTACTCCAGAGCAGATGTTCAAACAAATGCACCAAACCCTAGAAAGAATGAAAGCACAAATTGAATGACCTTATCCTTCAGGAATAGGGAAATCGTAAGGATTAGGGAAATATTCTACCGGCTCATTTTGCAAAGCACTGAGCATAAATTTCCTCCAGATTGGTGCAGCGTGTTGACCTCCAGTGATATTCTTCCCAAGAGGTTGAAATTGGTCGTTACCCACCCAAACCGCTACAGCTAATTGAGGTACATAACCCACAAACCAAACATCCCTTTCGGAACTTGTCGTCCCAGTTTTCCCAGCGGCTGGACGTCCAATATTCGCCGGCATCCCAGTTCCTTCCGTAATCACTTTTTGTAACATACTAGTCAAGGTAGCAGTAGCCCAGGGATTGAGTACCAGTTTGGGCTCAGGGGTATGATCTAATAGTAACTCTCCCTCTCGGTTAGTGACTCGGACAATCAAAGTAGGCTGAGAATGCCAACCATTACTAGCAAAAGTAGCATAGGCTCCCGCCATCTCCAAGGGAGTAACACCCATTGAACCCAAGGGTAAGGAAATAATCGGCATTAACTCACTTTCAATCCCCAAAGTCTGACAAACTTCAATGACTTTATCTAATAAAATTTTGTTTTCTTCTCCCCATCTAACCTGACCTAAATTAACCGCAGGAATATTACGGGAAATAACCAAGGATTTCTCAAAAGAAATCTCCCCGAGGAATTCATCATCATAGTTTTTCGGTTCATAAGGACCTTGGATATCTTGATAAACTATTTCCTTGTCCTCGACAATAGTCTCAGGTCTATATTTACCAGTAGCTAAAGCTGTATAATAGACAAAAGGTTTAAAAGCCGAGCCAGGTTGACGATTAGATTGAGTAGCACGATTAAATTGACTCTTTTGATAGTCAACTCCACCTACCAAAACCTTAACAAAATGTGTCCGCGGATCTACCGCCACTAAAGCTATTTGATCCGCGTTTACTCCTCTGAATGCTAAATTTCTGATTTCTTCACGGACCAACACTTCAGCCATACGTTGTAAATCGTAATCAATAGTGGTCTGGATGTATAATCCCCCTCGTTCAATTTCTTCAGGAGTAAAGTATTTCTCTAATTCTTTTTGCACAGCATCGGTTACAAAAGGTAGGACACTACCAGCCCAAGCCGTTGGTTTAGCTACCAATAAAGGCTCTGCTAGAGCTGCTTTTTCCTCTTCAGGAGAAATCCACCCTAACTCTCGCATTCTTCGTAGGACCACGGCTTGACGTTTTTTAGTTGCTTGATAATTAATAAAAGGGCTATATTGTTCAGGTGCTTGGATTAAACCCGCCATCATCGCTGATTCCGCTAGGGTTAATTCAGCAGCTGATTTGCCAAAATAACTCTCAGCTGCGGTTTGCACACCATAACTGTTATGACCCCAATAGATGTTATTTAAATAAAATTCTAAAATCTCATCTTTAGTAAAAACTTGCTCAACTCTAATCGCTAAAACCGCTTCGGGAAGTTTACGACTAAAAGTCCTCTCGTGAGAAAGAAAGAGGTTTTTGACTAACTGCATCGTAATCGTTGATGCTCCCTCTACTACTTCCCCTTGACGGAGATTAGCTCGTAAAGCTCTTAAAATACTATTAGGATTAATTCCTTGGTGCTCGTAAAAGTGACTATCTTCGATCGCTATTACCGCTAGCTTGAGATAAGGGGAAACCTGATCTAAACTGACTAGTTTACGATTTTCTTCACCGTGAAAGGTACTTAAAAGTCGGCCTTTGATATCATAAATATAGCTAGTTTGTTTCGGGACATAGGTTCTTAACATCCTCACATCGGGTAAATTGCGAAAACTAACCGCTAAACCTAGTAATCCTCCCGCTGTCACCGCACTGATAATACTTGTTGTCCCCAAAAAGGTTATCCCCGCAGTTTTCACTACACCTTTTAAAAAAGATCGCCATGGTGGTAGCCAACTTGCTTCACTCTTTTCCTCTACTGTGCTATAGGACACTTTCCTCACTCCCGATTACTTTAAATTTAGTTTATCAAAAAATTTTGGTTGCACAAATCCAGAAAATCGCTATAAATAATTTTAAAAAGGTTCATTCCCAGAGGTAATCAAATATGAATGCTTCAGAACAAGCTAAGACTTTAGATCTTACTAGTAAAATAGCTACTACAGTAAATTTATTTAAAACCTATTTTCCCGACGCTAAAGCTGATCTCAAACCCTGGAAGGATGATTATGATACCCGTAATACCGTTGATCCCGATTCCATTGACATTGGCTTTCATTTTCCGGGTTGGAGTCGCCGGTTGCAAAGTCGTAGCCTTTTAGTACAAATCCGTTTTTATCGTGATATAATAGATGAAAGACTTAAATTAATCGGTATAGAAATCATCGGCTTTAACCACCAAGGACAAGCTTGGAGGCTCTCGACTGTCGCTGACTGGGAGTTGGAAGGAACAACTTTACCCGTTTTGGAAATAGCTGACCGACTGAAAAGTTTCTGTCGCCAAGTGTTTGAATTGTTTAATTTGAAGCAAAATGACTGAATCTACAAAAAGTATTAAATTAAAACCTAGAAAGAATTTACCTAAAATCCAACCGAAAGCACCCTCAGAAAAACCACCAGCAGACCAAGATCTTGTCTATGGTAAACATTCTGTTCTCTCTCTGTTAAATAGCGATCGCCAGATCAACCGCATTTGGGTAACGCCGAAAATGCACTATGATCCCCGTTTTTATTCCCTCCTAACCGCAGCTAAAGCCAAAGGAACAATTATCGATGAAGTAGAAATGTTGCGTCTGTCCCAAATTACGGAAAATGCTAACCATCAGGGGATCGCCGCTCAAGTCTCTCCCTACGTTTATACCGAGTTAGAGGATTTAATCACTCAAGCTAAAAGTCAAAAAGAAGCACCAGTAATCGTCATTCTCGATGGGATCAATGATCCCCAAAATCTAGGGGCAATCATCCGCTCTACAGAAGCTCTTGGCGCTCAAGGGGTAATCATCCCCCAACGACGAGCAGCGGGGATTACCTCGGCTGTGGTTAAAGCAGCAGCTGGAGCTTTAGAACATTTACCGGTTACCCGTGTGGTTAATCTCTCTCGCGCCCTAGAACAACTTAAAGAAGCCGGCTTCTGGATTTATGGTACAGTCTCAGATCATGGTAAATCAATACAAACTATTGATTCTAAAGGTCCTATTGGCATAGTTATCGGCTCAGAGGGTAAAGGATTGAGTCTATTAACCCAACGTTACTGCGATGTTTTGGTTTCTATTCCTCTTTTAGGCAAAACCCCTAGTCTCAACGCTTCTGTAGCCGCGGCGATCGCCCTTTATGAAGTCGAGCGTCAACGTTTAATGGCTAAAGTTTATTGAGAATCTGTGTTAGAGAATACTTTCCAAAAACAGAAGTAAGAGTTATAACTAGATTAAGCAAAAATATATAAAACACGGTTAAAATAACCTTTAAAAAATACTAGTTTTCAGAGGATACCATAATGAAAGAGTTTTTGATTGAAATTTTAAATTTTCTTGGGCTAGCTTTTTGGGTGGAGATTATCACCGATAACCCTAAGTGCACCTATTATTTCGGTCCTTTTTTACAAGCTAAAATAGCCGAAGAAGCTAGCGAGGGTTATTTAGAAGATCTGAAAAATGAGGGTGCTACAGGAATCAAACTAACGGTCAAACGTTGTAAACCCGGTGAACTAACTATTTTTGATGAGTATGAGGTAAAAAAAACTAAAAATATTGTTCCCAAATTCAGCTAAAACCCTAAGAGCTCAATAATTATACCCCAACGAGTATCTTTGACTGCCACCGAGTTAATTTGCTCTATATCTGTAGCAATTCGCATTTGAGGAGTCAGAGCATAACCCAAGGAAACAGTAGTTATCCCCACTTGCTCTCCCCTCCCTCCGAGAATAAAATTCTGACTCAGCCAAAGATCAGCTGCACCAACCGAAGAGAGTACTAACACCAATCTAGCACCCAGATTAGCGCCATTAGTACTGTAATCCCCGCTCTGAAAATAACGATAACCTAACACAGGAGCTATATTAACCTTTTTCCCCAAAGGTAATAAATAGTATTGTACCTGTGCTCCTATAGCCCTATAGTCTCCCGAAGCTGAATCTTGATAATTTGCACTAAAGGTCAATTTACCGTGATTGATCCCCAAGTCTTCGATCCCTAATAACCAACCTAC
>CALGKL010000040.1 GCA_937930495.1 uncultured Gloeocapsa sp. | reverse complement strand
GTAGTAGAATTCTGGTTAACTAAAGGTTGAGTCAGACAGATAAGAGCTTCTGAAGCGGTGGGAAAACGTTGTTTTACCTCCTGGTTAACACATTTATTGAGCCAATTGAGGAAATTAGCAGAAACATTGATGTCTTCGGGTAGGATAACCCCAGAGTTTTGGCTAGGGGAAATCCCAGTGAGTAGCTCAATAAGGGTAACACCAAGAGCATAGATATCCGAAGCGGGTACAGCTTTTCCCTGCAATTGCTCTTTGGGTAGATAACCACTACTGGTAACAAGAGTAAAGTTAGGGTTATTGGTTTGAACTAGGCTAAAATCAACCAAATAAATCTGATCATCTTGTCCTTTGATTAAGTTACTAGGTTTGATGTTTCCATGGTTTAGGGGAGGAACTAAATTGTGGATATATTCGAGGATTTCTAATACTTCAATAGCGAGAGAGCGTATTTCTGTTTCACTAAGGCGTATTTGTTGTGCTAACAATTCTTCTAGAGAGAATCCAGGGAGATAATCTCGGACAACAGCAAACCAGGTAACTCCTCCCTCATCTATTGCCAAGTAATCTCGATAGGTAGGAATGCGGGGGTGATTTAGCCGTTGAAGGGTTTCAACCTGTTTTACTAATAATTGCAACTCTTGGGAAGGGGTTTCAGGGTTAAGGGGGAGTAGTTTTAACGTAACAAAATCCATCCGTGTGAGATCTTCAGCTAACCAGGTTTGACGACCTTTGGAGTTGCGTCGGAGTTGTTTAGCTATTCTGTAGCGATTTTCAAGGATTTGTTCGGGTTTCAACACGTTTAGAGCCTAGGGCAACAGACTATTTCTATTTTATCCCAACTTTCTGGTTAGCTTAGAAGTAGCCTTACTCATTTGTGGTTAATTTTTACTCTTTGAGCCTGAATAAACCCAACCGCGGTTAATATCCAAAGTAATGATTGCGCCATCGCGAATAACTTGGGTAGCATTTTCACAACCAACGATGACGGGAATACCTAAGCGTAGGCAAATTTGCGCACCATGACTATTAAAGCGACCTACTTCGGTAACTACTCCAGAAGCATGGCGAATCATATCTACGTAGTCTGCATTAGTATGAGAAACTACTAAAATATCTCCAGGGTTAAAACGGCTAATATCTTGAGGTTGATTTGCTACCCTAGCTCTAGCGGTAACCAGACCTTGACCAATACCAACTCCTTTGCAGAGTACTGATTTAACTACTTCTACTTTGATCAAATCTGTTGAACCGGAGACACCTTGGAGAGTTCCAGCGGTCATGACTACTAAATCACCGTTAGAGAGTAGTTCTTTTTCCTGAGCTACATTGAGTGCTGCTTCAAAGGTTTCGGTATTATTGGCTAAATCTAGTACTAATAGAGGTTTAACACCCCAAACTAGTTGTAGTTGTCTAGCAACGCTAACATGGGGGGTAATGGCTAAAATTGGCTTTTGAGGGCGAAATTTAGAGACGTTGCGAGCGGTTGCACCTGTTTTAGTCAGGGTCATAATCGCTGCTACGTCTAGTTGTTGGGCGATTTGACTGACTGCTGCTGAGATAGCGTTGGGAATCGATGATTTATTGACGGGGTAATTTTTGGCGGTAAATTCTTCACGCTCGATGCGTTGAGCAATGGCGGCCATGGTAGATACAGCTTCTACGGGATATTTACCTACTGCGGTTTCATTGGAGAGCATAACCGCGTCTGTCCCATCTAGTATAGCGTTAGCGACGTCGGAAACTTCGGCTCGAGTAGGTCGAGGGTTATTGGCCATACTATCGAGCATTTGGGTAGCGGTAATGACGGGAATTCCGAGCTGATTGGCGGTAGCAATTAGGCGTTTTTGGAGGATGGGGACGTCTTCGGGGGGTAATTCTACCCCTAAATCTCCACGAGCTACCATCACTCCGTCACAGAGAGAGAGAACTTCCTGCATTTGTTCGATCGCTTCGTGTTTTTCGATTTTAGCGATCACCGGGACTGTTTTACCGGCGTTAGAGATAATTTCTTTGATTTCCTGGATATCTTGGGGATTACGAACGAAGCTTAAGGCTACCCAGTCTACTCCTCTATCTAAACCGAACATGAGATCTTGTTTATCTTTATCGGTTAAGGCTTTGATCGAAAGATATACTCCTGGGAAGTTGACCCCTTTATTACTAGATAGTACTCCCCCAACCACAACGCGACAATATAACTCTTTGGCAGCAATTTTTACTTCTTCAACGAGCATCTCTACCTTACCATCGTCGAGTAAGATTCTTGAACCTACTGGTACTTCTTCGGCGAGGTATTCGTAACTGATCGAGCTAATTTCAGAGTTACATTCTACTGGATTACTGGTGAGGATGAAAGGATCTCCTGGTTTGAGGATAATATCTCCCTGTTTAAATTTTCCCAGACGTATTTTTGGTCCTTGTAAATCTTGTAGTATAGCTACTGGTTGGGCTAATTCATAAGCTGTTTGTCTAATCAATCGAATACTTTGTTCATGTACTTCGTGGCTGCCGTGAGAAAAGTTTAGTCTGATGGTTGTAGCCCCCGCTTTAATCATTTCACGTAGTACATCGGGCTTTTGGCTTGCAGGTCCTAGGGTTGCTACTATTTTGGTTTTACAGGTAAGATTACGCGTGGGAGGATTAAACATGTATTTTTTTTAAATAGCCTTTACTTTAGATAGTTGAAAAGAGAGACGATTTTGGCCATCATCTCTCTAGATTAACATTCTACTACCAACTAGTACTGAGTTATTCTCTCAAGGTAGATTCGCTCCAATGTTGACCTGAGGGTGCTAG
>CALGKL010000039.1 GCA_937930495.1 uncultured Gloeocapsa sp. | reverse complement strand
AGGGTAATTAACATTAAGCCGACTAAAAAGAAGCCCACGGCGATCATAATCCGGAAGGAGTAATAAATTAAACCAATCATTTTGGGGCGTTCTTCCGGTTGCCATTCTTTCAATCCCAATACTGGTGAGGGTAATTCCTTTTTCAGTTCGAGGATATAACCCAGAGCGTTGGGAATAGCTATTTCCCAGTCATTTTTTTCTTCTGTTTCGTTAGGTAAAGCTAAAGCACTCCAGGGAGCGCTTACTCCCGCTGGGATCGTTTCCCATTGGGCTTCCATGGCGGCTAGTTTGCTGGGTTGGTATTGATAGACTTGTTCACCACTGAGATGTCCTGCGTAAATTTGCAACGGAGCAATGACCATCGCTCCGACCAAGACTATTTTGAAGGATTTATTAAAAAATTCCTGATGACGTTTATTGAGGATATACCAAGCGCTAATCCCTCCAATCACAAATAGGGAGGTTTCCCAAGTAGCTAGGGACATATGTAAGACGCTTTTAGCCATAAAGGGGTTAAAAATAGCGGCAAAATAATCTTTAACGATAAATTTACCGTTGACTAATTCCCCACCTGCGGGAGTCTGTAACCAAGAATTAGCGGTTAAAATCCAGAAGGTGGAAAGGTTAGCACCAAAAGCCACTAGGATAGTTGCTAGGTAGTGGATAATCGGATTAACCCGCTCCCAACCAAAGAGCATTATTCCCAAGAAACCAGCTTCGAGCATAAACGCCATAGAAGCTTCAAAACCTAGGACACTCCCAAAAAAGTTACCAATTGCTTCAGAAAAAGGCGCCCAGTTTGTCCCAAATTGGAATTCCATGGGGACACCACTAGCTACTCCAATTCCAAAGTTAAGTACATAGAGTTTAGCCCAAAACCTAGCGTGATGGTAGTAAGTAGGGTTACGGGTTTTTAACCACAACCCTTCCACGACCACCAGATAGATAGACATTCCCGTAGTCAATACGGGCCAAAGCATATGAAAAATCGCTGTTAAAGCGAATTGTGTTCGTGATAAAGCGACTGTATTGCTGAAAAAATCCATAAAAGTTCATAGTTACGAGACTATTTACTTCACTATAGATAACAAATTTTAAAGTATTCTATTTTTTTGTAAATTTTTAAGATTCTGCTGGTTTTGATTGGGGAATATGGTTAAAAAAATTTATAATTTTTAATATAATTTAACATGGAGAAAAAAACGTGACCATTAACTTTATTAGAGAAGAAAAAGAAGTTGTTGCCGCCACTGGAGCAAATCTGAGAGAGAAAGCCCTGCAAAATGGCATAGATTTATACACTTTAAAGGGAAAATTGATGAATTGTGGCGGTTATGGTCAATGTGGGACTTGTATCGTGGAAATAGTCGAGGGGATGGAGAATCTCTCTGAGCCAACGGAATTTGAACAGCGTAAACTTAAGAAAAAGCCTAGTAATTATCGTTTAGCTTGTCAAACTTTGGTCAATGGTCCTGTTAGCGTTAAGACAAAGCCTTAGTCTGTTGTGAACAAAAAATGATATCCTAATTTAAGCTCGGATTAACTAGTTTACAGGTGTTTTTCTATGCAAGTTAATGATCTTGGTTTTGTGGCAACAATTCTCTTTGTGTTGGTTCCTACCGTTTTTCTGTTAATTTTATTTATTCAAACCGACTCAGGTCAACGAGAAAGATAAAAAAACGCCCCGCGAGTAACGCGGGGTATTCTTGGGCGCCAAAGATTATCGAGCATTGACTAATTGTTGATGATGTATCTCTAGGACTTCGGGGTGTTCAGTACAAAATAGGTGAAAATTTGTCATTTCTGGAGCATCATCACCGCTTTGATACGCTACTTCTGTTTCTAATTCATCTACTAAAGCCCAAGCTGCTAAACAACTAGGGGAGGTTGCACCATTGGTGGCAGCTAGAGAGCGTGCTTCCTCGATCGCGCGAGCTAATTCCCGTTTCAGTAGGGGGGCTTTGGGATTTTCAACAAAATCGCCTTTGTGGAGAATATCTCTTTCGGAAATTATGCCTAATAGTTCGCCTTGAATAACAGGAGCGATACGAATACCTGTTTGAGCAAATAGGCGCGCGATGTATTCTACACCTAAATCTGGATTGACAACGATACAGGGTTTGGTCATGATTTCATAAACCCGAACTTTGGTTGTGTCTTTGCCGTAAGCAACTACTTTAGTAACGATATCGGTATTAGTGATAATTCCATAAGCATCTTCAGAATTGCGGATATCTACAACCAAAGCTTGGAGATTGTGTAGTTTCATTAACTTAACGGCTTCAGCTACTGTAGCAGAACCACTAATAGTAATAACTTCGGTAGTCATGATTTGGGAAGCTTTTAGCATTATCATAATTTAAAACTCCTTTTGGTTCAAATTGAACTTAATTGTTTTTTTTTTGGTGTTCTTTGATACTGAATTTATCTTATCTTTACCTAAATCTCTAAGAGGGTAAAAATTGTCAATTACTTTAATTAAAACTAATTCAAAAAAAACTCAAAAATTATTATGATTGCTAAGTCTAGTTCAGAAAAATTTTAAAAATTTTTTTGGGGTTAGGGTGTGATCATTTTTGGGGTTAGATAGGGTTATTAACGAAACA
>CALGKL010000038.1 GCA_937930495.1 uncultured Gloeocapsa sp. | reverse complement strand
CGTCAGGGAGCTTACGCTATGGGAGCAACCAAACGAGAGGTAGTTACAGGAGTGGTGATTCCTGCAGCCTTATCAGGGATTATGGCTTCTTTTATTCTCGCTGTTTCTCGCGCCGTAGGAGAGACGATGATCGTGACGATCGCCGCGGGACAAAATCCCACTCTTACTCTTAATCCCCTCGTTCCGGTAGCGACTATGACAGCGTTTATCGTACAGGTAAGTTTAGGTGACGCTCCTCATGGTACTCTAGCTTTTAAAACTATCTATGTTGTTGGTTTAACTCTCTTTTTAATCACTTTGGCTCTAAATATTTTGAGCTATTGGTTTGTTCGCCGTTTTCAACAAAAATATGATTAATTTAGAAAATTCTCCCAAGGAAGCAAATTTTAATTACGCTCTTAACCTGCGCTATAAAATAGGTCGAATTTTTGCGATTTTATGTTGGCTTTCGGTAGCTTTAGCGCTGATTATTCTAGCAATATTATTGATTGATGTCTTTATCGATGGTTTACCTCGTCTAGATTGGGATTTGTTGACTAAATTTCCTTCTCGTCGTCCCGCTCAATCCGGGTTAAAATCGGCTTTAGTAGGTAGTATCTGGTTGATGATTTTAACCAGTATCATTACTTTTCCCCTCGGTGTGGGAGCTGCTATTTTCCTAGAAGAATTCGCGGCTGATAGTTGGCTAGCTAAAGTGATCGAGATTAATATTAATAATTTAGCGGCTGTCCCCTCGATCATTTATGGTCTGTTGGGATTAGAATTATTCGTCAGGATCATGAGTCCGATTACTAATGGTCGTAGTGTAATTTCTGGCGCTCTGACTCTTTCTTTATTAGTTTTGCCAATTATTATCGTTTCCACTCGTGAAGCTTTAAGAGCTGTACCAAATAGCTTACGTCAAGCTGGTTTTGCTTTAGGGGCTACGCGCTGGGAAGTGGTTAAAGACCATGTTTTACCCCTGGCTTTTCCTGGTATCCTCACCGGGATAATTCTGGCTTTGTCTCGTGCTATCGGGGAAACGGCACCCCTAATTACTATTGGTGCGCTGACTTTTATCGCCTTTTTACCTCCTCTAGGGTTAGAAGGATTGCGTTCACCCTTTACCGCTTTACCGATTCAGATTTTTAACTGGGTTTCTCGTCCTCAAGCTGCTTTTCATACCGTTGCGGCAGCGGGAATCATCGTTTTGATGGTTTTATTGTTGTTAATGAATGCTACGGCTATTTTCTTACGTAATAAATTTCAACGTAATTTTTAGTGATTAATATGCTTGATTTTCCAATTGAAAGTACTAAAAATGTTTTTGAGGTTAGGGGTGTTTCGGTTTATTATAAAAACTTTGAAGCACTTCGTAATGTATCAATGAAGATTCCCGAAAAGGAAATTACCGCTTTTATCGGTCCATCCGGGTGTGGGAAAAGTACGCTGTTGCGTTGTTTTAATCGTCTCAACGATTTGATTCCCGGTGCTAAAGTCAAGGGTCAAATCTATTATCACGGTAAGGATTTATACGCTCCTCAAGTTGATCCGGTGGAAATTCGGCAAAAAATTGGCATGGTCTTCCAAAAACCTAATCCTTTTCCCAAATCTATCTACGACAATATCGCCTACGGTGCGAGAATTAATGGTTATAAAGGCAATATGGATGAACTCGTAGAGCGATCGCTGCGTCAAGCAGCTCTCTGGGATGAGGTCAAAAGTAAACTCAGAGAAAGTGGATTATCTCTTTCCGGTGGACAACAACAACGACTCTGTATCGCTAGAGCGATCGCCATCGAACCGGAGGTGATCCTGATGGATGAACCCTGTTCAGCATTAGATCCCATTTCTACCCTGAAAATTGAAGAGTTGATGCACGAGTTACGGTCCCAATATACAATTATTATTGTAACTCATAATATGCAGCAAGCTCTTCGCGTCTCTAGTATGACCGCTTTTTTTAACGTGATTGCGGGAGAGGACGGTAAACGCTCCGGTTATTTAGTGGAGTACGATCGCACCGAGAAAATTTTTAGTTTTCCCCAAGAAAACGCTACTCAAGAATACGTGAGCGGAAAATTTGGTTAACGTAATCGACAACTAATTTTTTCTCCTAGGCTACCATACCATTTACTGTGGTCTTCTAATTCGATCCTGACGGGTTCAACCCGCCAAATATCGGTACAATATTCACTGATAGCGTGATCGGAGGAAAATTTCCCCATGCGCGCCACATTTAATAATGACATTTTACTCCAATGCTGGCGATCGCGATAACTTTCACTAACTTTTTCTTGGCAATCTAGATAGGATTGATAATCAGCTAAGAGTAAAAAAGGATCGCTATATAGTAGTTTATTGACTAGGGGTTTAAATAAATCCCGTTCATCAGGACTAAAATACCCTGTAGCAATCAAGTCTAGAGCGTTTTTGAGAGTAGGATTAGCTTGATAATAGTCCCAGGGATTATATCCTTGAGATTTGAGTGCAAAGACTTCCTCAGTTTTTAAACCAAATAAAAAGAAGTTTTCCTCTCCTACCTCCTCGCGGATTTCTACATTCGCACCATCTAAAGTCCCGATGGTTAATGCTCCATTCATGGCAAATTTCATATTACCTGTACCAGAAGCTTCTAATCCCGCGGTGGAGATTTGTTCTGATAAATCAGCAGCAGGATAAACCCTTTGACTATTGGTAACGTTATAGTTGGGGAGGAAAACTACCCGCAGGCGATCGCTCACTTGAGGATCTCTATTAATCACTTCTCCAACCGAGTTAATCAGCTTAATAATCAATTTCGCCATCTGATAACCTGGTGCAGCCTTACCCCCAAAAATAAAGGTACGAGGAACAATATCTAAATTGGGATTATCTTTGAGTTTTTGGTAAAGGGTGACTATGTGTAAGACATTAAGATGTTGTCGTTTATATTCGTGGATCCGTTTGACTTGAATATCAAAGATCGACTCTGGATTGACGAGGATTCCTAATTTTTCTTGTATATGTTTAGCGAGATTCTTTTTGACTCCTTGTTTCATTTCTCGCCATTGTTGTAAAAACCCTGGATCTTCTACTAATCCTTCAATTTGACGTAAATTTTCTAAATTTTTGAGCCAACTGTCCCCAATCTGACTACTAATTAACTTAGTCATAGCGGGATTACTCAAGGCGATCCAGCGTCTCGGGGTCACCCCATTGGTTTTGTTACTGAATTTTTCTGGGGAGAATTCGTAAAAATCTTTCAGTACTGTTTGCTTAAGTAATTCGCTATGTAGGGCAGCGACTCCATTGATGGCATGACTACCTACACAAGCTAAATTAGCCATACGTACGTAACGTTCTCCCTGTTCATCAATCAAAGACATTCGTGCGAAACGTTCAGAATCACCGGGGAATTTAGCTTGTAATTCTGCCAAAAACCGGGCATTGATCTCATAGATTAACTCTAAATGACGAGGTAACAGACTACCAAAAAGATTGAGGGACCATTTTTCTAGAGCTTCTGGTAACAGGGTATGATTGGTATAGGCAAAGGTTTTTTGAGTAATAGACCAAGCTGTATCCCAATCGAGATCATATTCATCCACCAATAAGCGCAATAATTCTACTACAGCGATCGCCGGGTGAGTATCATTTAATTGGATGGTAAATTTTTCGTGAAACTTGTTAATGGGGAGATTTTGTCCTCGCAGAATGCGGAACATATCTTGTAGGGAACAAGAAACTAAGAAATATTGTTGTTCTAGACGTAATTGTTTTCCTTCTATTTTCTCATCGTTGGGATAGAGAACTTTAGTCAGGTTTTCCGAGACAACTTTATTATCTACCGCACCATAATAGTTACCTTGGTTAAAAGCACTAAAATCAAAAGATTCCACCGCTTCAGCTTTCCATAGACGTAGGGTATTAGCGGTATTGACTTTATATCCTAAAATGGGGGTATCGTAGGGAACTCCTTTGACTTCACGATGGGGAATCCAGGTTGATTTACGTTTTCCTTCGCCATTGAGATAACTTTCAGTATGACCACCAAATTTTAATTGTACCGACCATTCGGGACGACACACTTCCCAGGGATTACCATAACGTAACCATTTGTCAGTCATTTCTACTTGCCAACCGTTACGGATTTGTTGCTCAAAAATGCCAAATTCATAACGAATACCATAACCTAATGCGGGTATTTCTAAACTAGCCAAAGAATCTAGATAACAAGCAGCTAGTCTTCCTAAACCACCATTTCCTAATCCTGGTTCTTCTTCTTGTTCGAGTAATTCGTTAAAATTTAAACCTAATTCTTCAATCGCTTGTTTAACCTGTTCGTAGATACCTAGATTGATTAAATTGTTACCCAGATGAGGACCCATCAAAAATTCAGCCGAAAGATAACAGACTGTGCGCGATCCTTTTTCTGTGTAGGTTTCTGCGGTACTATTCCAGCAATGTAACAGGCGATCTCTGACTGTATAGGCTAAAGCCATATAGTAATCATTTTCTGTAGCTAATATTGGTGGTTTCCCTTGCACATAAAAGAGATTATCTAAAAATCCTTGTTTGATTGCTTCTGAATCTAGACTAGTGCGATCGTCAAATAAATTACTTTTCCCAGAGTCCATAGCCATTATCTACCTACTGTTTGAGATTAATACTAGTCCAGATATTTCTCTAACTCTTTCAAGTTTTTGCTTTTCTTTATTTTGTCTTAAATCTCTTGCTCCTCGGTTAAAATTTATCAAACCTTAAATAGGTAAGAGATTAGGTGTTAGGGGTATTGTATCTCTTGTTCCCCTACACCCTGAGTTTTAAGCCGTAACTTCAACGGGGGAACGACTACTCCCACGATGACGGGCTTCGCGCAAGTGAGAAACGATCGCCTCCACGTTTTGTTTAGCATCCCCAAAAAGCATTTGGGTATTCTCTTTAAAAAAGAGTGGATTACCTACACCTGCGTAACCGCTACCTAAGCTACGTTTCATCACGACTACGCTATTAGCTTTCCATACCTGTAAAACAGGCATTCCAGCCAGTGCACTGGTAGGATCTTCCTCAGCGGCGGGATTAACGGTATCATTAGCCCCAATCACCATCACGACATCGGTTTGGGGGAAATCGTGATTAATCTCATCCATTTCCAAGACTAAATCATAGGGTACATTAGCTTCAGCTAATAGTACATTCATATGACCCGGCATTCTGCCGGCGACGGGATGGATCCCAAAGCGGACATTGACACCGCGATCGCGTAAAATTTGAGTCATTTCCGAGATCCCGTGTTGGGCTTGAGATACAGCCATCCCATAACCCGGGACAATCACCACGCTACTGGCATTTTGTAATAATTCTGCCGTTTCCGCCGGGGTAGTGCTTGTGACATCTCCTTGTACTTGGGCACTTCCTGGGCTAGTTAACCCTGCACCTTCTCCAAAGCCACCGAGGATAACGTTAAAGAAAGAGCGATTCATCGCCTTACACATGACATAGCTGAGAATTGCACCACTGCTACCCACTAAAGCTCCCGTAATAATCAACAAATCATTAGAAAGCATAAAACCCGTAGCGGCGCCCGCCCAACCTGAATAGCTATTGAGGAAGGAAATAACTACAGGCATATCAGCACCACCGATCGCCAGAACCAGATGTATGCCAAAAAGGCCCATAATCACCGTCATCAGGCCCAAAATCTGTAACCCAGTCAAATTTAGGTCAAAAACGCCCAAAAAGGGGAAAATTAAGCCTACAGACCCCAATAAAGCGGCGATATTCAACCAGTTACGAGCGGGTAAAATTACAGGCTTACTACTAATCAGTTCCTGTAGCTTAGCAAAAGCGATCACAGAGCCTGTAAAAGTGACAATCCCAATCAATACCCCTAGATAAATTTCGATTTTCTGAATCGTTATTTCAGCGCCAACAGCATTAGGGCTTAACTTGAGATATTCAGCATAACCAACCAATAGTGCAGCTAAACCCCCAAAACTATTCAGTAAACCTACCATTTGGGGCATTTGAGTCATCGCTACCAAGGAAGCTGCTAAAATACCAATAATCACTCCAGGTACCACAGAAACCCCCAAAGTCAGATAATTATTGACTTGAGGACTTAAAATTGTCGCCAAACAGGCGATTACCATACCGATAATGCCATAGATATTGCCACGGCGGGCGGTTTCGTGTTGAGCTAATCCAGTAATACTGAGGATAAACAGGGCGCTTGCTGCTATATAGGCAACAGTTTGTAAATTTTGTGACATTTTTTTACTTACTTATGAAACTTATTCAACATTCTTTGGGTAACGTAAAACCCACCGGCGATATTAATCGTCGCTACAGCAATGGCGATCGCTCCTAAAATCACCACGGGAGAAGTAATCGGTCCCGACATTTGTAGTATCCCGCCTACGATAACAATACCACTAATCGCATTGGTCACACTCATCAAGGGAGTATGCAGAGCTGGGTTAACATTCCAAATCAACATCCAGCCGAGAAAACAAGCCAAAACAAATACCGTCAAATGAGACAACATCACCGTCGGAGCAGTTAAGCCGATGGTAGCCAAAGCTATACCCGCGATTAACAACCATAAACTACCTAAACTTTTCGACTTCGATTCTTGTAATCCTGTAGTTACAGTAGTCCCCGTTTTAACCGGAGGAGTTGGTTGAGGTATTTTAGGTGCGGGCCAGGTTACTTCTCCTTCGTGAAGAATTAAGGCACCGCGGATCATCTCATCTTCGGTATTGATGTGATAATCCTGAGCACCACCCATTTCCTTAAGTAAATGCCAAAGATTATTACCATAGAGTTGACTCGATTGACTCGCCATCCGACTCGGTAAATCCGTTAAGCCAATAATCGTTACATCCTGATAGGTATAGACTTCCCCTGGTTTGGTAACCTCGCAGTTACCCCCTTGCTCTGAAGCCAAATCAACGATCACCGAGCCTGGTTTCATACTTTCCACCATCTCTTTGGTAATTAAAATGGGAGCACGCTTTCCAGGAATCAAAGCAGTAGTAATAATAATATCTACTTCTTTAGCTTGCTCCGCAAAAAGAGTCATTTCAGCCTCGATAAACTCTTTGCTCATGGTTTTAGCGTAGCCACCCTCTCCTGAGCCATCCTCGGTAAATTCTAGCTCTAAAAACTCTGCACCTAAGCTTTTTACTTGATCTTTTACTTCTAAACGGGTATCAAAAGCGCGTACTACCGCACCCAGACTTTTAGCAGCGCCAATGGCCGCTAACCCCGCTACACCAGCACCAATAACTAAAACTTTAGCCGGAGGAATTTTACCCGCCGCGGTAATCTGTCCCGTAAAAAAGCGTCCAAAATGACTAGCCGCTTCTACTACCGCGCGGTAACCCGCGATATTAGCCATAGAGCTGAGGGCGTCTATTTTTTGGGCTCGACTAATTCGGGGTACTGCATCCATCCCGATTACCGTAGCTTTGGTTGCTGCTAATTTCTCTAGTAATTCTGGATTTTGGGCTGGCCAAATGAAGCTAATCAGAGTTTTCCCTTCACTGAGTAACTCCGCTTCATGTTTATTTATTTCTGGATGAAATTGGGGAGGCCGCACCTTAAGAATAATATCAGCTTCTCTCCAGAGTGTTTCTGGATCTGAGATAATCTGACAGTTAACCTCTTGGTATGCTTGATCACTAAAGTTAGCTAATGTTCCTGCACCTGCTTCGACAAGGACTTCAAATCCTAGTTTTTGCAACTTCTTGGCTGTCTCTGGTGTCGCTGCTACTCGACATTCTCCCAGATACACCTCTTTAGGTATGCCAATTTTTTTCGGTTGAACTTGTTGAGAAGATATTCCCCCAGTTTTAGGGGTTGTTTCTACGGTTGCGGTCATATCATCTCCTCTTGGATAAATTGCCAGTTTTGTTCTAACAATTCTAGTGCGATCCCCAAAAATCCTCTATTTTCTTTAACTTGTCTTAGCCATTCACCCTCGATTTAGAGTAAAATTGTCAATCAAATCACACATTCAACGCTCTGAGAATATTCTTTCGATCTCAA
>CALGKL010000037.1 GCA_937930495.1 uncultured Gloeocapsa sp. | reverse complement strand
GTTCCTGGTAACTTCATTGCTAATCCAACCCAAGACTCTGGTTTAAATATCGGTAGAAGACTTGCTGTATCAGGGGTATCAACTACGCCAGGGACACCAGTACCCTCACCCAATCCTGGAGGACTAGGCAACTCAAAATTTGATCCAAAAGTTGATGGTAACGCGATCTACGTCACCTTTAGGGGGGCAAGGTTCCTTGGATTCCGATCGCAAGAATCATCTTCAAGTGGATCTAATATCGGTATTAACCCCAGCATTATCGCGGCAGCAATGACTTCTGTTAACGAGCCGATCGCTCTGCCTGTTCTGCAAATTAATGCCCCCGCAGTTAGAACCTCAGCAGGTAGGAATACCATGCCTCAGCCTGCAAAAGGTGATCGCTTCACTCGTAGTATAAACGGTGCTAACAATACAACTAACTGCCTTATCTCCGAGTGTGGTGCTCAGTGGACTATGCGTGCTACACCGGTTAACAATCAGGGAAGAGACGCCTCGATCGATCGTATTGAAGTTAACGTCTACTCGGTTGCCGGTAATGTTGGTTCCCGATCGGGGGTTCCCTATATTTCCAACTATGGAGTAGAATTCCCGGCAGGCACTCCTGCAAACGGAGGAGGAACCGCCGAACAATCTGGTGGATTGCCAAACTTTGTGCGTCTTCTGGAAAGCTGGACTGGTGTACCTCTAAAAATTGCCGGAGGATTTTTGCAGAACACCAGAAGTCGTTATGCTTCTGCCCCATTTAACCCTACGTTTCCATACTTAGACTTAAGCTTGGGTGAATTTGACTTTAGCTCTGATGCTCAGACTTTATGGCTCAATCCTGCAAACAACACTGAAGCTACTACAAGAAATTTGAGTAATTTCAGAAAGTATGGCAACTCAATTACTGGTCCTAACATTCCCTTCTACTCCCCTCCTTTACGCTTATTTGGCTTTGATGTAGGCATCCTTACTCAGACCGCAGACTTATTTGCTTCCAGGTTTAGTACTGCCATTCCTACTCCAGATGAGTTCTACCGTGAGACCGATGTAGAGGATCGCTACGTGCGCCAACTACTATGTGCTCTGGAACCTCAAACTGTGGATGACACTACAAGGCTAGGAGTACCTCCTAATCAGTATGTCAGACCTGCTCTGAGGGGTACTGATCTTCCTCAAGACTGCGGAAGTGTTGTGAGCAATGGTGGAACATTTCCATTCCCGCCTGCTGCAGGCAGTTACGATTAAAATAAATCTATGTATGAGGAGTTACTCATGTTAACCACAAGATTCTTACTGAAACAAAAAAGCTCTAAGGGTGGGTTTACCTTGATTGAGGCTCTAGTCGCAGTGATTGTTACTGGTATCTTGATTACTGGGGTAACTCCTCTAATTATTCTGGCTGTTGCTACTAGGGTGCAAGCTCGCAAAGTAGACCTTGCCACCCAAGCTGGCACGTCTTACATCGAAGCAGTACGATCGGGGGTCATTTCTCTAGCAGATATTCCAGATGAGTTAATAACTGCAACCTCAAATGTCACTACTTTTGACAACATAGCATCTCCAGTACAAGCGACTTATTTGCCTAAAACCGATCCTACCATTCCGACAAATAAACTGCCTTTGCGAGCAGCACGAATAGATGGAAATGGTAATGGATTTGGGGTTAATGACCCCTTTGACTTCATTATTCAGCCCATGCGCACTCGCATAGCGGGTGGTGAGCCTGCCAATCTAGAATTGAGGAAGGCTGCCCTTGATAGTCAAGGATATTTTGTAGGAGTAAGAGTATATCGTGCAGATTTATTTGGCCCTTACTCCTTTAATACTCCTCGCAAAGGGGGTGAAGATTCTGGTTGTGCCAACAGGACTGGATTGCTTACGCGAGGAACAGGGAGAGTAGATTGTCCCTTAGTTGTCTTGCGGGCTGAAATTCTACCAAAGGTGGACAATACATTTGAAATTCGTCGTCGTTTGGGAAATTAGTAACATGATTAACTTATTTGGTAAATCTTGGCGTGGTATAAAAATTTTTGGTAAGGCATCAAGAATTAGTGGTTTTACACTAATTGAACTACTTTCAGCCACGGTTATTGCAGGTATTATCGTCAGCAGCCTGCTTGCTTTCCTTGTTTCTATATTAAAACAAGATCAAATTCAAGAGGCAAAAGCACAAACCCAAGATGAAGTACAAGCCGCTTTAGATTTTATTGCTAATGACTTGAAGGAAGCAATTTATATTTACGATGCTGATGGGGTAGAACGAAGTAGCACTGATACCCCCTCTGGTATAAGGGATCAAATACCTGATATTTCTACATCTACAACTAGACCTGGTATACCTATCCTTGTATTTTGGAAACGATCGTTAATCGATCGGAATGAAGCATTTAGCCTTAATAATCCTAATTTTCCTACTTGTCATAGTAACCCAAGTGATAACGGAGTCGCCTGCCGAAGAGTAAGAAGTTTTGAATTCGGGGACGCTAACGGGTCTGACGTTTATGTTTTGTCTTTGGTAGGCTACTATTTGAGAACTAACCGTTTGCAAAATGGGGCAAATTCGGCATCAATGCAGATCGATCGGTGGGAAGTAAGAGATGGAATTAAATCAACTTGCACTGCAGGTCAAGGCACAACCGAATCTACATTGCCAACAGAATGTCAGCCAGCTAACCGTCCGCCAGGTAGTGCTCCGATCGTGCGTGCACGATCGGGAACGAATTCTAACAACCAACCTATCTATGATAATTATTGGGTTCCCCCTCAACCTAATTTTCAGAGATTTAGTCTAGAAGGTATTGGTAGTTTTAGGGATAAGCTCAACCGTTACCGTAGTATTTCTGGTAGTACAGGTTTTGCAAAAGATTTTAATAATAGGACTCAGGTTCTTTTAGACTACGTAGATGATACCTTTTACAAGACCATTCAGGACAATGGTGTTGTCGATACTAATGATGTAGTCATAGTCCCTGTAAGACCTAACATAGCAGCACCAGCTAATCCCAACAATTTTGTCAGAGACAATCCTGACTGTGCCAATCCTTCTATTGGGGTTGGACGATATCCTGAAAATGGCGTAGTTGACGGTCAATTTGCTATCGCTACCCAGCGTATTCCCAGTACTTTTACTGCCTCTACTACTCTAGGTACTGCTACCAACGCTTCTAGCTTTTATGTTTGTGTCAACTCTGTTCAAAATATCGCTAGAGTCTGGATTAGAGGTAACGGGGAAGCTAGGATAAGACCATTAAGAGGTCAAAGACAAGCTAATCTAATAAATCCGCCATCAGACTCTCTTCTTGCAACTAGTAGTATTCGTGCTGCAGGAAGAACTTCGATAAATGCTAGTCCAAATAATTGAGGAGGTATAAATGTTAGACTTTTTGTATAGGACAAATCGCTACTCCACAGACAAAGGATTCACTCTGTTGGAACTGGTTGCTGTAGTTGCGATTGCGGGTATTCTTGCTGCAATAGCTGCTCCTTCGTGGCTTAGCTCCCTTGCGAGACAAAGAGTAAATGCAGCCCAGAGTTTAGCATTTTCTAAAGTCAAAGCAACTCAGAGTTTTGCTAAAACAGTTCGTCAGGAAATGCAGGTTAGCTTTAGGGTGAGTCCTACTAATGGTGCGCTGGAATATGCAATTCATACTGTAAGGGGTACTAACTTTGCTTCTCCT
>CALGKL010000036.1 GCA_937930495.1 uncultured Gloeocapsa sp. | reverse complement strand
CCAAAGTTATCGATATTAGACTTAATAATGTCTCCCAATTAGCTGGTTTTACTAAGAAAAAAGATTTAATCTATTTTTTAGATATAATTGCTAAAATCGCCTATGAACATAATCTAGATTTAGCCCCGACTTCAGATATTTTAAAAGATTATCAGAAACACCAAAAAGATTGGCAGAGCTATGAAAAAAAGTTTATTCAGTTAATAACTCAGCGAAAAATAGAAACTAAATTATCACCAGAATCACTAGATAATAGTTGTTTACTATGTAGTGAACCTTTACCCCTTCATTGTCATCGTCGTTTAGTAGCCGAATATTTGCAACAACATTGGGGAAATATTAACATTATTCATCTTTAGAAAAAATGAGATAATTATGATTAATTTTTCGTGTTATAATCAAAGCCAAAAAAGATTTAATCAGAAAAAATGGAAATAGAAACATTATTTTTATTGGGATTGGGACTATCCGCTGACGCTTGTGCGGTTTCTCTTAGTAGTGGTTTAATGATTCGTAATCTGAAACTCTCGAAAGCTTTGAAAATAGCCCTTTTCTTTGGTATATTTCAAGCAGGAATGGTTATCTCAGGTTGGGGAGTTGGTTTAACCTTTCGCGAGTTGATCTCCACTTTATCAGGGTGGATAGCCTTTAGTTTATTGGCCTTTTTAGGGGGTAAAATGATTTACGAAGCGGTGAAAGAAGATGAGGAAGACGAAAAATTCAACCCCCTCGATAATAAAGTTCTCACAGCTTTAGCGATCGCCACTAGTCTAGACGCTTTAGCTGCGGGTATTAGTTTATCAGTTTTGAAAATCTCTATTTTGAGCGCAGGGGGATTGATTGGGATGGTAACCTTTTCCACGTGTTTAGTTTCTGTATTTTTAGGTCATAAATTTGGTCATCTCTGGAAGAATAAAGTAGAAGTTGTAGGAGGATTAATTTTAATTGCGATTGGCTTGAAAATCCTCCTCAAAACTCTTTAAATTTCCTCAGAGAAATCCATCGGGGTATCTTCTAGTTCATCATCGCTATCACTAGCTACCATAGAGTTAATATCTAGCTTAGATTTAACCTCTTGTTCCACTTCATCAGCAATTTCCGGATTTTGTTCTAGATAACTAACAGCGTTATCTCTACCTTGAGCAATATTATCCCCCTTATAACTATACCAAGCTCCCTTACGGATAACTACCTCTGTTTTTTCCGCTAAATCTAGCAAACAACCTAGACGCGAAATCCCTTGTCCAAAGATGATATCAAATTCAGCGATCCGAAAAGGGGGAGCAACTTTATTTTTAGCAACTTTAACCTTAGCACGGATCCCGTATTCACCCTCATTACCTTTTTTCAGGGTTTGAATCCGACGAATATCTAGTCTAATCGAGGCGTAGAATTTGAGGGCGTTACCTCCGGTTGTAACTTCCGGATTACCATAGGCTACCCCAATTTTTTGACGTAACTGATTCAGGAAAATAACAGTACAACCAGATTTACCAATATTACCAGCGATTTTTCGTAAAGCTTTACTCATCAAACGAGCTTGTAAACCCACTTGGGTATCACCCATTTCCCCCTCTATTTCAGCCCGAGGTACTAAAGCTGCTACCGAGTCAACTACTACTAAATCAACAGCCGCCGAGCGCACCAATTGATCTACTATTTCTAAAGCTGATTCTCCTGTATCTGGCTGTGCTACCAAAAGATTAGCTATATCTACCCCCAAAGCTTCCGAATAGGTAGGATCCAAAGCGTGTTCAGCATCGACAAAAGCGGCGACCCCACCTGATTTTTGCACCTCCGCGATCGCGTGTAAAGCCAGAGTAGTTTTTCCTGAACTTTCAGGACCATAAATTTCGATAATCCTCCCCCTAGGGAAACCTCCACCTAGGGCTAAATCCAGGGTTAAAGCACCACTAGGAATCGTTTCTACCCGCATCTGTACCGCGTCCCCTAGACGCATAATTGCGCCTTTACCAAAATTACGCTCAATTTGGTTTAGTACTAAATTTAGAGCTTTTTCTTTATCGGGATTGTTACTCAAGCTGCTACTAGCCATTAATTCCTCAAAAATTCTTGCCTGTGATCGCGTTTAGGTACTCTTGGCGTCCTTAAACTAGTACAAAAGTACCTATTTATTCTAACCTTTTTTTTCTCGATAATTCCCATCTATGTCGAAATATGACAAAAAATTAATCTGTATGTTGGACAATCAAGACACAACATTGAGCATGGTGTAGGACATAGTTACTGACACTACCTAAAAACAACTCCATCAGACCTGTGTATCCTCTTCTCCCAATCACGATTAAATCAGCTTCCCATCTTTGGGCAATCAGACAAATAGTTTTACCAGGAATACCCGCAACTTGTTGATATTCCACCTGAACACCGGTAGATGCTGCTGTTTGAGCAAAATTCTGTAGAGTTTTCAGACCTTTTTGTTCAAATTCTTGCCACTGTTGGCGCCAAGTTTCCAGGGTATAATCATTTCCCACCGCCGGATAGATTTCCGTCAGATTAGGGGGAATAGCTAAGGGACTATCTTCTTCTTCGGGTGAGAGGACGTGTAATAACATGATACTAGCTTCATAAGCTTTAGCTAGGGATAATCCCCGTTCCAAAACTTTACTATTGACTCTTGAAAGATCGATGGAGATTAAAATCCTTTTATACATAAATAATTAATAGCTACCATATATTTATTTTACCCTAAAGCAGATTACCAAGATTGTTGAACAATTCTGACCAGTTTCAAGCAATCAAACGCTGTAGATGTTAATCTAGTTATGGTAGAGATATCAATAGCAGTCAGTTTGCTATCTAGAGGAATTTAAGATGATTGTTGTGATGAAAGTTGGTTCTCCTGAGACTGAAATCAACCGTATTAGTCAAGAATTCAGCGATTGGGGATTAACACCAGAAAAAATTGTCGGTAAACATAAAGTGGTAATTGGTTTAGTAGGGGAAACCGCGAGTTTAGATCCTCTCCAAATACAAGAAATTAGTCCTTGGATCGAAACAGTATTGAGAGTAGAACAACCCTTCAAACGCGCTAGTTTAGAATTCCATCACGGTGAATATTCAGACGTGGTTGTACCAACTCCCGCAGGTGTGGTAACTTTCGGTAAAAATCACCCTGTGGTTTTAGTAGCAGGTCCTTGTTCGGTAGAAAACGAGGAGATGATCATTGAAACAGCTAGACGAGTTAAAGCCGCTGGAGCAAAGTTTCTGCGCGGAGGGGCTTATAAACCCCGTACCTCTCCCTATGCTTTCCAAGGTCATGGTGAAAGCGCCCTCGGTTTACTCGCTGCCGCTAGAGAAGCAACTGGCTTAGGTATAATTACTGAGGTAATGGATACCGCTGACTTAGAAAAAATTGCTGAGGTAGCAGATGTGGTACAGGTTGGAGCTAGAAATATGCAGAATTTCTCTCTCCTCAAAAAAGTTGGCGCTCAACCTAAACCCGTCCTCCTCAAAAGAGGTATGTCCGCAACTATCAGTGAATGGTTAATGGCGGCTGAATATATCCTCGCTGCTGGTAATCCTAATGTGATCTTATGCGAGAGAGGTATTCGTACCTTTGATCGGGAATATGCTCGTAACACTTTAGACTTAGCGGTGCTTCCGGTTCTGCGTCATCTGACTCACCTACCCATTATGATTGACCCAAGTCATGGCACAGGTAAAGCAGAATACGTACCCACTATGGCTATGGCTTCTGTCGCTGCCGGTTGTGATTCACTGATGATTGAAGTACACCCTAACCCGGCTAAAGCCCTATCGGATGGCCCCCAATCTCTTACCCCTGCTGCTTTTGATGAATTAGTACCTCAGTTAGCAGTGATTGGTAGAGCAGTTAAACGTTGGTGGGATGTTCCCGTTTTGACTCATTAATCAAGAGGAAGCAGGGATCTTTCCCTCTTCCTAGTTATTTACTTAGTTTTTTCATGACTCGCTCAGAAGCTTTAACTACATTACCTCTTCATTGGAGTAAACAATTAATCAAGACGATCGCTGACTTGAGATTGGCTATAGTCTTGTTATTAGCCATCGCCCTAGTCAGTATCACAGGTACGGTAATCGAACAGGGAGAATCCGTAGAATTCTATCAAAATAATTATCCCAATGATCCGGCTCTATTCGGTTTTCTTACCGCCAAAGTAATTCTTCAACTAGGTATAGACCACGTTTACTCCACTTGGTGGTTTATCGCTCTCTTATTACTCTTTGGGAGTAGTTTGACCGCTTGTACCTTTAATCGTCAACTACCCGCTCTCAAAGCAGCCCGTAATTGGCAATTCTATACCCAACCCCGTCAATTTCAAAAATTAGCCTTAAGTGTAGAACTAGATAAGGGCTCGCTCAATACTTTAATACCCCTTTTACAACAACAGGGTTATCGCATCTTTGCCGCCGATAACGCTCTGTACGCCCGTAAAGGGCTCATTGGTCGTATCGGTCCGATCATCGTCCATATCGGCATATTAATCGTCTTATTAGGGGGAATTTTCGGCGCTTTTACGGGTTTTCTCGCTCAAGAAATGATTCCTAGTGGGGAAACCTTTCAAGTAAGTAATATCTTCGCCGCAGGAAGATTCGCTAATAATAGGATCCCCAAAGATTGGCAAGTCAAAGTCAACCGCTTCTGGATTGATTATACCTCTAGTGGGGAAATAGACCAGTTTTACTCTGATTTGTCCGTAGTAAATAATCAAGGTGAAGAACTTAAACGGGAGACTATCTACGTTAATAAACCCCTACGTTACCATGGCGTAACCTTTTATCAAACCAATTGGTCCATATCTGCGGTTAAAGTACAACTCAATGATAGCCCTATCTTTAAACTCCCCATGGCTACCCTAAATACCAACAATCAAGGTCGTCTCTGGGGAACATGGATACCCACTAAACCAGATTTGAGTGAGGGAGTATCTCTCATCACCAAAGACCTCCAAGGGACAATGTTAGTCTATGGTGTAGATGGTAAGTTGGTTAGCGCTATTCGCCCTGGTATGAGTATAGAAATCAACGGCGTTAATCTGAAAGTCCTGGAATTAATCGGCGCCACGGGTTTACAAATAAAAGCAGATCCCGGTGTGCCAATCGTTTATACCGGTTTTGCTCTCCTGATGGCTGGAGTAGTGATGAGTTATGTTTCTCACGCTCAAATCTGGGCTCTACAACAGGGCGATCGCTTCTATTGCGGTGGTCGGACTAATCGCGCTTTGGTTAAATTTGCCCAAGATTTTGAAAATTTGGTACAGCAAATATGAAAAAAAGAGTAACCCTGACTTTTGCTCAAAGTAGCATTCAAATGCCCGTTGCTTATCGTTTGGCTAAAGATTTTAACGTCGCCGCTAATATTATTCGCGCACAAGTTACCCCTAATCAGGTGGGCACCTTGGTCTTAGAATTATCTGGTGTGGTCGATGAGTTGGAGGCGGCTATCGAATGGATGCGATCGCAAAATATCACGGTTACTCTCGCTCAAGACGAGATTAGAATTAATGAAGATAGTTGTGTCGATTGTGGACTCTGTACCGGTGTTTGTCCTACCCAAGCTTTAGTTTTAGATCCCCAAACTTTTCGTCTCAAATTCTTTCAGCTACGCTGTGTCGTTTGTGAACAATGTATTCCCACTTGTCCCGTCCAAGCTATCAGTACTAATCTTTAATAACTACATGGCATCTATTTTAGACCAAATATCCTCATTAATCTCTGTTAAAGACTTCATCACTAAATCAGCAATAATAAATTTGGGATTATAATCGGGGAATAACTCCGGTATCGCTATACATTTCATCTGTGCCGCTTTCGCCGCAATTACCCCATTGAGAGAGTCTTCTAATACCAAACATTCTTGGGGTTTGACTCCTAGTTTTTTAGCTGTAGTTAGATAAACTCCCGGATGGGGTTTACCATATTCTTCTTCTACTGCTGAGTAAATTTCTGTAAAAACTTCTTTGATGCCTAATCTATTGAGTACGATATCAATAATTGGATAAGCCGAAGAAGAAGCTAAGGCAATTTTAACGTTTTTCCCCTTGAGAAACTCGATAATCTCTTTGACTCCGCTTTTGGGCTCTCCCTGCTGAGCAATTAGGTCAATAACCCTTTTAATAATATTTTCTGTTACCTGTCTTTGACTAATGCTTTTCCAGGGAAATTTGTTATACCAATAGTCTACTACTTCATCAATTCTTAAACCAGTTGTTTGTTTACAAAGTTTATGATTTAAAAAAATACTAACTTCTCTAAAAACTTCTATTTCAGCCCGTTGCCATAGAGGCTCAGAATCAATTAAGAGTCCGTCCATGTCAAAAATTACTGCTTTAATGACCATAGGTATAGGGAAAATTGCGAAAAAAGTTCGTTATTAGATATTTGTCTAGAAAGGTTTTAGAGGGAAAGGAAATGGAGGAATCAAGATTGAAAACCCGCCAAGACAGGAGTTAATGCTACATTCTTCATTCCCTTAGCCCTTATCTAAGAGCCTATTTGAGAATCATTTGGTTTAGGGTTTAATTCTAAACTTTTTTTCTCCCGTTTCTTGCGATCAGCTTCTACGGCTTCCTCAAGCACGAGAATCATCTGTTGGATTTTTTCTAGATTCGATTGATATAAATCAAAATCTTTGGCTAATTTTTCACCATTGACGGGAAATATCTCAGCTAATTGAGTAGTGATCTCATCTCTTGATTTTTGCTCTCGCCAAAATCCTGGTTCAACTTCCGAAAGCATAGTATATAATCCAATGCCAAAGAGACGACTATATTTAAACTGGGGATTTTCCTTAATCCTCTCCACCGCTTCCGCTACAGAAGGATATTCCTCTTGTTTGGGAGATTTAAACCAAGAGATAAGATTAGGTATTGAACCTAGTTTTTTAGCTAAATTCAGAGCCAGATTAGCATTAGCTCGATACTCATCGGGATTACCACCTACAGCTCGACAAATAGCTTGAAAAATTGATTCTTTATCTTTTTCGGGACGATAACCCTGCATAAAACGCTCAAAAGAGCTAACTACACCTAGACAATAGATAGGATCAACTCGAAAATGAACATTAACCGATAGTAAATGTAATTCTACGAGTAACTCTTCTACCACCCGTCGATAGATAGAATTAATCGGACGAGTATGCTGAGCATAGAAATCTCGCTTCGTATCTGAAACAGTGCGAACTTTTTCCACAAACAAATTAGACTTAATCTAGGATAACAACCATTATCTTCTATTGTCTATCTTTAAGGTTAATTTGCCAAGGTCATGAGTTTATCTTTTCCCCTAATTACCCTAGCTAATTACCTAGCTGGTGAGTTTGATAATCAACAACAGGCGATCGCCGAGCCACTCTGGTACGTCCACCTACGCTTGTGGTTACGTCCTGTCCCCAATCTCTGGAGTGATAGTCTTACCCTTTTTGCTGAACAAGCTAATATCCTTAATCTCACGCAACCCTATCGTCCTCGTCTATTGCGTCTCCGGGAAAATACTGATTTGTACGTAGAACATTATATGTTTAAAGATGTCCGCGCTTTCCAAGGAGCAGGAAGTCAACCCCAGAAATTGGCAACCTTAACCACAGAAGACGTAGAATTTCTCCCTAGTTGTACTTTGAAGGTGGAAACCAGTCAACCCTTTGGGGATCATAACTATCAATTTGAAGCTTTACCCCAATCAGATCAACTTTGTTGTTTCAACTACCAAGGTTCTACCTATCAAGTTTCCCTTGGATTTAAAGTCAATGTTAATGAACTTTGTACCTATGATAAAGGAATTGACCCTAACACCAAGAAAGCAATTTGGGGAGCTATTTTAGGTCCTTATCGGTTTCAAAAATTAGAACAGTTTACCTGGTAAAATGTATTTAAAATTACAATTAATCTCAATTTTGACTAGATAAAATTACGGATTGTTTTTTGGGGCATTGGTGCTATAATTCTCATGCTGCGGATAGTTACTATTTTAAAATTCCTAGTATGTATTTATCATATGACCAACTTACTAAAGATTCGGCAGCAAATATTATTACTATCCTCAATCGGTTCGTAGATTTAAAAGAAACTGGGAAACTACAAATCAATTGGGGAGATTTCAAATGGTCAGTTTACTTCAATCAAGGGAATATAATTTATCTAACTAATTCTCTAAAACCAGAAGAAAAATTTGATCGCCATCTGCGTTTTTTTAGTAAGTATAACTCTCAAATCACTAGCGCTATCATTGCTCAAACCCGTTTAAGACTATTTAAAAGTACTAAACAAGGTAGCTATAGTCCTGAATACGAGGTCCTTTATTCCTTATATCAAGAAAAAATCCTTTCACCTCCCCAGAGTTATAACTTAATCTTTCGTTTAAGCCAAGAAGCCTTAGAATCTTTATTATTGTTACCAGACAACGATTATCTCTTTGGGTTTCAAAAATCGAGGGAAGAGGAAAAGATTTTGATTCGATTTTTTTTAGACGAATTATTGACTAAAACAGAAGAAAGACTGAAAAAATGGCAACTGTTAACCCCAGAAATTGAATCAACTTATCAAGTACCTTATCTAACTAGAGAGATACCAGAAGATCCACAATTACTAGAAAAAGCCAGAAAAAAATATGGCAAAATTTTAGTTGGGTATAATTTCCGAGAATTAGGAGCAAGATTAGGTCAAGACGAACTAGTC
>CALGKL010000035.1 GCA_937930495.1 uncultured Gloeocapsa sp. | reverse complement strand
AGCCTTGTTGTAGTTGATATTCAAAAATCTGACCAGAGCGACCACAAAAAAGCTGATTAACCCCAAAACGCCCAAGACGATCTAACAATCGCCACGGAGGAGTATTTGGCGTTAATTCCTCACTAACACTAACACCACTGCCATGGATCAGTAAACAATCTAATTCCACAAAGCCAAAATCTAACCTTCGTATCCATTCCACTGTTTCTCGTGAAACGAAATTCCAGAGAGCTTTAACCGTATCATCTCCATATCTTTCTAATAATTCTGAAGCTTGAGTTGTCCCACTTAAACCGTGTAAAATCAAGCATTGTTCTTCCCACCATCCTCGACAAATTTGAGGCAACAATTCACCATCACCAGGATGGAGAAGACTGTGAACCAATGTTTCCGTTTCTGGTCTAGGACCGACTACATCACCAAGAATATATAATTCCTCAACGGCTTTGGTTTGGCTTTTAATATCCTTGAGAACAGCTTGATAAGCTGGATAATTACCTTCGATTCCCGCTAAAATTGCCCACATAATTAACGTTCACATACATGAGTAGGATCTTCAGCTTTTTCGGCGTATTCCCAGCCTTTGATCAGTCGCCAGGCAAAAATAGGCGGTAACCCTTTTTCTAACAAGGCTTTAGCCGTCTTTTGATAATCATAAGCTATTTCTTGTAATTGTACCGCTCCCGTGTCGGTATCATAAATAACGTATGTGGCATTAGGACGACCGTGACGAGGTTCTCCCACCGAACCTACATTAATAATACGTTTGAGAGGCGTGGAAAAGCTCTCGGATATCTGATGATTATCCTGAGAGAGGTTAACTTTAATCGTTAGTTGTCCTGATTCAAGATTGCGTACATAGGGAACATGGGTATGACCACAAAACAAAACGTCAGCATCTACGGATAAAACCCGCTCTAAAGCGGTAAAAGCATTTATTTCTGGCAACAGATACTCATGGTTACTTTGAGGACTACCATGGACAAAACAAAGATTATTAACCTTAAGAGTTTCAGGTAGTTCAGCAAGATATTCACGATTTTTGGCTTTAATCTGTTGATTAGTCCATTCATGGGCTAATTTCCCTCTTTTTTCGGCTAATAAAGAAGGATAGCTGCATTCACAAGCGTTTAAACCTTCGACAATGTCTTCATCCCAACAACCTTGAACCGTGGGAATATTCAGTTCCCGAATGGTTTCGACTACTTCATTGGGAAATGGTCCATATCCTACTAAATCCCCGAGACAATAAATTTCGGCACAGTTATTTTTGCTTATATCTTCTAATACTGCTTCTAAAGCAGCCATATTGCCATGAAGACAAGACATAACGGCTATTTTCATCCTATTTCCTCTTCTTGTGAACTTAAAGACTGTTTAATTTGTTGTTGATAATAAAATATGGCTTCGTCTGAAAGACAACAATCTCCGAGGGTGTCAGCGATCGCTTCTTGATCGAGATTATCACCGATGATTTCTAGACCACTAAAACGCTCTGGTCTTCCGTTTAAATTTAAAGGCAATTGCAAAGATTCAAACTCTTGCAAAGGTAATCCACAACTGAATTCTCCATAGATACACTCTCCTTGTGCTAGATCAAAAATTCCTTTAGCCCGAAACACTTCACCATAGGCTCCTTCGATTAATTCTTGCCAAAAAGTCTCTAAACTGGCAAAATCTAAGACTTCTCCCCTTAAAAGAGCCTGTTGTATTTTCAATTGGTGTTTTTCTAATCTAGAGAGCCATTGATCTATCCCTGGACGATAATTGAAAACTATCTCATCGGCCCAACTTTGCCACTCAAAGCAATCCTCTGGACTGGAAATGATGGCAACGCGGTGACAATTTAGCTTTTGTAACAAAGATTCCGAGGCTAATAAGTCTAAATGCCATGGCAATTCTAGATAAACTTCCCCTCCTGTTTGGGCAAACTTAGATAACTCTTCTATTCCACCGGTGAAAAAAACCCGTACTTTCGATTCTCTACTCTGTAAACGAAGGTCATCAATGGGAAAACTAGCAGTTTGAGGACTAAAATACACAGCCTCTTCCTGTTTTTGGGCTATTTGTTTTCTAATCCACTCAGTTTTACCAGAACCCGGTAGTCCTGAAATCGCCGTAATCATTAAATACTATATGGTTAACCAGAATGTTAACTTAATTATACTTGAAAAAACTTTACTTATAATGATTATCATTTTAAATGTGAGTTTTAGTTGCGACCGCTTTTTTCAACTCTTGTGCTAAAAACTCGACAGTCATAGTTCCCAAATCCCCTCCTCTACGGGTACGAATACTCAGAGTTTGACTTTCCACCTCTCGCTTACCAATAATAGCCACCACAGGGATTTTCTCTAATTCACTGCTACGAATTTGTTTGGCTAACCGTTCACCGCTTTGATCTACTTCTACCCGATATCGGGCTTTTTTAAGTTGACCTGCTACTAATTCAGCATATTCCCGTTGTTCATCCCCTACAGGTAAGAAGCGTACTTGAATTGGAGCTAGCCACAAAGGAAAATCTCCTCCATAATTTTCGATTAAAATGCCAAAAAATCGTTCTAAAGAGCCAAAAATAGCTCGATGAATCATAATTGGGCGTTGACGAGTCCCATCAGCGGCGACGTATTCCAGATTAAAGCGTTCGGGTAAATTAAAATCAACTTGAATAGTAGAACATTGCCACATTCTACCAATAGCATCTTGAATTTTCAGATCGATTTTAGGACCATAAAAAGCTCCTCCACCCTGGTCTTCGACATAATCCCATTGTTTGATATTTAAAGCTTCAATTAAAGCTGTGGTAGCTAAATCCCAAGCTTGGTCAGTTCCTACATAGTTTTGAGGACGAGTAGATAAATTAATCTCATAATTGGTAAACCCGAAGTCTGAAAGTATTTTTTCGGTTAAATTTAAAACCCCTAAAATTTCCGAGGTAATTTGTGTCGGTAAACAAAAAATATGGGCATCATCCTGGGTAAACCCCCGTACTCGCATTAACCCGTGTAAAGCTCCTGAGCGCTCATAACGATAGACTGTACCTAATTCGGCCCATCTGAGAGGAAATTCTCGATAGGAATGGAGTTCATCCTGATAAGTCAAAACATGAAAAGGACAGTTCATCGGTTTGAGTTGATAACTTTGATCTTCGATCGCGATCGCCTCAAACATATTTTCTCGATAAAAGTGCCAATGTCCCGAAGTCTTCCAGAGTTCTAAATTAGCCAGGTGAGGAGTATATAAAAGTTGATAACCGGCTTCTAGGTGAGCTTGACGCCAATAATCTTCGATGAGATAACGTATAGTAGCACCCCTGGGGTGCCAAAAAACTAAACCCCCTCCCGCATTTTCTTGAATACTAAATAGTTTCAGTTGTTTCCCCAATTTACGATGATCTCGACGTCGAGCTTCTTCTTGTTGCTGCAAATAATTTTGTAGTTGTTCTGGATTTAACCAAGCTGTACCATAAATTCTTTGTAACTGAGGTTGATTTTCATCTCCTCGCCAATAAGCTCCTGCTATTCCAACCAAAGCGAAAGCATCTGGATTAATTTCTCCTGTAAAGTTTAAGTGAGGACCAGCGCATAAGTCCCACCAAAACTCTTCAGGAGGAGAAATCACCGGCTCAATTAAAGAGGGTTCAACTTCTCCATTACCTCTACCACTATCAGGACTACCAATAAAATAACGAGTGATCGTTTCTGCTGCAGGGATACTATCGAGGATTTCGAGCTTATATGGTTCATTTAGCTGGGCAATTTCGGCTCTAATTTCACTGCGCTCTACCACTTCTCTAATAATCGGTAGGTTAGCTTTAATGATTCGACGCATTTCTTGCTCAATCTTTTGCAAGTCTTCTGGAGTAAAAGGAGTTTGGCGATCAAAGTCGTAATAAAAACCCGTTTCTGTAACTGGACCAATAGTAACTTTAGTCTCTGGAAATAATTTCTGTACCGCCATTGCCAAAATATGGGCACAGGTGTGACGAATTTTAACTAATTTTTCTAAATTCTGGGTAGATTTTTCTAGTTCATTAATCATAATTGAATTACTCTATATTCAAAAAGGGTAAAGGTAAATCTCAAAAATTAAACTCTCTCTTACTATGTCCCCCCAAATTAATTAAATGATTATCATTATCATACGATAAACTCGAACTTTTAAGTACCCTGAAATTTAGGGTTAATTAGGGTTAATCGGGAATAGCCAACCAAGGGTATAAAAAAGGGATACAGGAGCGGGTTTCTCCTCTTATCCCTAAGTGAGACTGATTGAGATTACAAATTCAAATTATCTTTGGTCAGACCAATAACAGCGCAATACTAAATCCGAACAAAAATGATATTAATGTCGGATTTGAGGTTTACTTTCCAGAAGTAATTTCTTCACGGAGACGACGAGCAGCCTCCACCATATTTTTCAGGGAGGGAATCACCTCTTCCCAACGGCGTGTTTTTAACCCACAATCAGGATTGACCCAAATCTGTTCAACAGGTAAATTGGCGACGCCGGTTTTTAACTGTTCTACCATTTGTTCTGTAGTAGGAATTACCTGGCTGTGGACATCGTAAACGCCATTTCCGACTTGATGTTTGTAACCTGCATCGGTAATTTCAAAAAGGGTTTGATTATTGCTACGGCTATTCTCAATGGACAATACGTCCGCATCTAAAGCTTCGATATGCTCAATAATGTCCCCAAATTCGGAGTAACACATATGAGTGTGAATTTGGGTTTCTGGTTTGGCAATTCCAGCAGCAAGACGGAAGGCATCCACTGCCCAGGAAAGGTACTCATGCCAGCGTTCAGGCTTCAGTGGCAACCCTTCCCGCAAGGCGGGTTCATCAATTTGCACCATTTTTGCTCCAGCCGCTTCCAAGTCGGCTACTTCGTCACGTAGGGCTAAAGCAATCTGCATGGCTTGTTCTCGGCGAGGGATATCAGTACGGGTAAATGACCAGTTAATCATGGTCACCGGACCGGTTAGCATCCCTTTAACGATTTTGTCAGTGAGAGATTGAGCGACTTGGAACTCCCGAATGGTCATGGGTTTAGTCCGGGCTACATCTCCATAAATGATGGGTGGACGCACGCAGCGACTACCGTAACTTTGCACCCAACCAGATTCGGTAAAGGCGAAACCAGACAACTGCTGCCCAAAGAATTCTACCATGTCGGTGCGCTCAAACTCACCGTGTACTAAGACATCTAATCCCGCTTCTTCTTGGAATTGAATGCACTTGGCAATTTCAGCATCGATCGCTTTTTCATATTCGGCTTGGGTGATCTGACCCTGTTTCAATTTCACGCGCAATTGTCTAACTTCTGAAGTTTGGGGGAAAGAGCCAATGGTTGTGGTTGGAAACGGCGGTAAAAGGGGCTGGAGCTTTTGACGTTGTTCATAGGGTAAAGGACGCTCTAAATCCTGACTGGTGAGGTTTTCTAACCGCTTTTTAACCTCCTGGTTGACAGGACTAAATTCCTGGAAGGCTTGCCATTGGTTGCGGATGACTTCGAGGCGATCTCCGGCGCTGGCGATTCCATTCAAGCTATCGGCGAGCAATTTCACTTCCTCTAGCTTTTGTTGAGCAAAACTCAAAACCTGAAGTAAAGGTTGGGGTAGTTTGGTTTCTGTTTTGGCGTCGTAGGGAACAAATTGCAGAGAGGCAGAGGGTTGTATGGTTAGATCAGGTGCGAAGCTTTGAATTTCTTTGAGAGTTGAGATGGTTGCTTCGGGCTGAATCTGCCAAATGTTGCGAGCATCCACAATACCCACTCCTAGACGTTTATCCGTCGGAAAGCCATGGAGTTTGAGTAATTTCAGATTCTCTCCACGAGTAAAATCGAGGCTGAGACTAGCTACGGGTAATTGTACTACCCAAGGGTAGTTATCTCCTAAGTCGTCAAAGTAGGTTACTAAATTAATCGGTACTCCTACTGCGGCTAAAGTTTGATAAGTAGATTCGTAGAGTGCTTTAAAATTCATGGTATCCCCAAGAACTAGAGCAGGTTCGTGGATTTGAACTTCAACAACACCTAGTTTTTTAACTTCCTCTAGTAGTAAGCTATACTTTTGAACTAAGCCAGAAACAGCTTCATTGATATTTATTTCTAAACGACTGAGTCTTAAAAGGGTCAATGGTCCGAGGATAATCGGTACTGTCTGCTTTCCTAGAATAGCCTGAGCGCGGCTAATTGTGCCTAAAAAATCGTCAAAATTGTGGGGTTGCCAATTGCTACCAATTTCCGGAACCAGGTAATGATAATTAGTATCAAACCATTTGGTCATTTCTAGTGCGGGAATACCCTCTTGACCACGAGCCATGGCAAAATATTGCTCACTTCCAGATAGATTAATAAACCGCTCTGGTATTAAACCTAGACGAATAGTCCAATCTAAAACATGGTCATAAAGACTAGCGTCTCCAACACCGATGAGATCAATTCCTGTTTCTAGTTGTTTTTTCCAGTTAGCGATTTCTATGTCCTCAACTACTCGCTTTAAAGTTGATTCGTCAGATTGGCCACTCCAAAAAGCTTCCAACGCTTTTTTTAGTTCTCTTTTCTTCCCTATGCGAGGATATCCCAAGGTAGCTGTTTGCGTTTTCATAAGATTGATCTTCCTGATTTAAATTGTGGCGATTGTTTGATTTCAAAACATAGTGAAACCGAGCCATGTTAGTTAAACATGAAGCCTTAGATCTGAGCAATAACAAGATTTACAACACAATTTTCTGAGAGCCCAAAAAAAGTTTATTAAACTCAAGAAAACTTGACTATCTTGCTGTTGCTAAGTAATTATTTGATTTGATTAGTATTGTTACCACCAATGTATAGTTGCTTTTCCTGACAACCAACACCGACGCACTATCAATTGATTGGTATAGTCGAATAAAACTCGTTCAAAGTGCAAATTAGTCATTATCTGTACCTCGCAGATATTCGTTTTAATGTGTAGTTTTTCAGAGGCGGGCATTCTGACTGAGAGATTTAACATCTCCTTCACAGCTGCGGGACAGCGG
>CALGKL010000034.1 GCA_937930495.1 uncultured Gloeocapsa sp. | reverse complement strand
TGGTAATTTTTGGGAAATTTATAATTACTTACAACAATTGTCATATAATTTAGTAACAATTTATACAGCAGGTGTGTCTCATTCGGGCATGTGTTATGGTAATGCTTTATTTATAAAAGCGGACAGCAATTATCGTCCCTTTAAAACCTGTGCTTCTCCCTATCGTCAGATCATTTGGAGATAAAAATTTTTGGCTCTATTCTCTGTTGCTAGTTTTTTTGACTATGTATTATCTTCTTTTCTTAAAGGGTGTTTAGCGATCGCCTACGCTTTGGGGAGTTGGATAATTATATTTAGTTATGGTGTAACAAGTAATATAGACCCGGATTTTGAACTAATAAACCCAGTGTAACTAGACGGTTTGGCTAGCTTAGCATATTTTGATGTGTTCAGATATCCTGGAAAGTTATCCGTATCCGATGGAAAACAAGTCTTTGTCGCTTTTCTCAAGGGTGCGAGCTAAACAATCTACCATCGAAACACCTTTAAGCATAATTTCTGCTAGGGTAATTGTTGTTATCTGACTATAGCCAATAGAGCGAGCAGCTCTAGTTTGTCTTATGAAGTATTTAAAGCCTTTTCGTCGTTAAGAAAAGGGCAATTTTAAAAAAATTAGTCTTTTTTGGCAAAATTTTCCGAAAATCTACCCAGAGAAAATGTAGCTAATTATTGTCAAGTTGATCGAACCAATAGAGCAATAATTTAGGAGACCAATATGCTTAAATTTACCTACACAGAAGATAGCGTTAACCTAGAATTACTCGAAGATTCCCTAAATGATTGGATTTATGCTCGACTAATTCTAGCGATTTCTGCGAGCATTCCCATTACTTTTGAACCTAATACCGCTTCCTTTTATATTCCCAAAGATTCTGAATTGGTTCGGGAATTAGAAGCCATGGTTGAACTAGAAAATAATCTAGAACTAGACGCTAATCTTACTGACTCCGTTGAAATTATTCTCAAAGGTGTTTGGATTGTGTCCTATCCCCAACAAGAAGAAGGCATTTTCGTTACTAGTTTAAGTCCTCGTACCGAAATGCTACTTTTTCGCGGTTGGGTTGCAACTATAGCTACAGAAGCTATCCGAATCTAACGTAAACTATATTTAAAATCGGTTTTACCTTCATAACCCGATATTCGAGCAAGATTGTCTAAAGTTTGCGTACCTCTATAGATTTCGCCTTTGATTTCCCAAGTTGGATAGGATTGAATTTCTGCATCAACACAAGCTTGGGTTTGGGGATTTACCCCATTAGGATCGCATTCTAGATAATTAATTTTCTTAATCGCTTCTTGACCAAAAAGTTGTTTTTGCTCATAGCAATGTGGACACCAAAACGCACCATAAAATTTAGCACCAATGGCGGTGAGATGTTCTGCTAAAGCAATTTCAGCTTCACCAGAAGTGGTAGTAACCAACCACCCTTTCGGGGGTTCGGGTTGGCTGGTAATTGCAGGAATCGGTATTTTCTCACCTGCAATAGGTTGTTTTGCTCTTGAACCAGAATTGTTGAAAATCAGCAAGGTAGCAATCAGAGTGATTAAACCGACAATGATTCCTGTAAACCAAATTTGACCGAGATCATCCCATTCTCGACCCAGAATGGTTAAAGTTAATAAACTAAAAGCAAAAATAGCCGAAGTAATGCAATATAGACAGGGAACCCTTAACTCAGAAAACAGGATAAACATTAGGTAAGTGCTAAATACCGCCATAGCGGTAGCACCAATTAATAAAAATAACCAAGTCCAGTTGTCTAAATCTCGTTTCAGGGTTTTGCTGGTTTCCCCTTTTAATAGTAGTGGTCCTAAAGCAAAAGTTCCCATCGCTACATAGGCTAAAAAACCAAATAAACTCAAGGGAAGACCAAAAACCTCTCCATAACGACTATTTAACACATCATTACAACTAGAACTAGAACCACTACCACCAACTAAACAGCCAACATCTCCGTGTTGTAATTTCACAACCGTTAAATAGGCGGTCAAAATGGCTCCCGCTATAGCGATCGCTCCGATTAACCAACGGGACCAACGGTGAATCCAGGGGGTAGAACGTCTTCGACTAACCATTTTCTAATAGCTCAAATAATTAATTTATTCTCCATTGTAAAACTTTAGTCTTTATTTCTAGGAAAAGCTTCGACGAATTGAGACACTCGTAACGGATCGATGGGTTCGGTAATTTTCCCCTGACGTTTTAAAGAACTAGCTACAATTACACCATCAGCGACTTTCATCAATTCCGGGATATTTTGCCAAGTAGCACCACTACCGATAAAGATAGGCGTATTTTTAGCTACAGCTGCAGCTAGACTTAAATCTTCTAAACTAGGAGGAATTCCTGTAGCTGTTCCTGAGATAATCACACCATCAGCTAAACCCCGTTCAATAGTTTCTTGGATCGCCGTTTTTAAATCAGTTGTCCCTAGGGGGTAAGCGTGTTTGACCAAAACATCGGCTAAAATCGCTGTATTGCTACCTAATTCCCTTCTATAGCGTAATAAGTCATAGGCGCAACCCTCGATTATCCCCTGGTCTGTAGCCATCGCACCGGTTAAGACATTTACCCGAATAAAAGGCGCACCCACACAATTGGCGATCGCCAGGGCACTGCGAGCATCATTTCTCAACACATTTACCCCTACCGGTAACATGATTAAATTCATTAAGCGTTCAATAATTAAAGTCATCGCACTGACTACCGCGGGATCAACTTGACCTTTAGCAAAAGGAGCATCAAAAAAATTCTCAATGATCATCCCATCTACGCCCCCCGCGGCTAAAGCTGCAGCCTCTTGTTCTGCTCTTTCAATCACAGTCTTTAAATTACCTCCCCAACGTGGAGAAGTAGGTAAGGGTAACAAATGAACCACACCAATAATGGGGTTTGGGGTTTGAAAAATTTGATTTAAGTCCACTCTCGATTTACCTAATAACCTATCATTGTTTAAAAATACTATCTACAATGCAGTATCATGCCAAAGATTCAATTGTACAAGAGAACCTCGGAAAAATAGTTTATGAAATTATTAGTCACGGGTGCGTCTGGTTTTCTCGGTAGTTGCGTAGTCTCGGTTGCTCTAGAAAGAGGACACCAAGTAAAAGCAGTAGTGCGACCACAAACAAATTTAGAGCAAATATCCTGGAAAAATCATCCTGCTCTAGAAATTATTGCTTTAGATTTAGCTAAAGACGATGAAGGTATACTGACGGCATTAGATCAAGTAGAAGGGGTGATTCATCTAGCTGCCGCTAAAACAGGGGATTATACGACTCAATATCAAGGAACTGTAGTTACTACAGAAAACTTACTGCGAGCAATGAATCAAAAAAAGGTCAACAGACTTATAGGTATTAGTACCTTTTCTGTCTATGACTATCTGAAAATTCCCGCTGGTGCAACCATAGACGAAAACTCCCCCCTAGAGGAAAATCCCCAAACCAGAGATATTTACGCTCAAACTAAACTAATCCAAGAAGCCAAATATCGAGAATTTGCCCAAACAGGAGGTCAAGTCACGATTATTCGTCCTGGAATGATTTATGGTAAAGATTATCTCTGGAATGCTTGTCTAGGTAATCGTATTTCCGGGAAATTCTGGTTACGCATCGGCAATAAGAGCATTATGCCTCTAATTTATGTAGAAAATTGTGCCGAAGCAATCATTCTCGCTGTCGAAAATGATCAAGCTATAGGGGAAACCATTAATCTAGTTGATGATGATTTACCTAGCCAAAAAGTTTACGTTCAAAAACTGCAACAACTATCATCGGACAATCCCACTAGTATAGTTATTCCTTTTGCTGTGATGTTGGCGATCGCTAACTTTTCTTGGTTTATTCAGCAAAAATTACTCCAAGGTAAAGCTAAAATACCGGGAATTCTCATCCCCTCTCGTCTCAACGCTCGTTTTAAACCCCTAAAATACAGTAACCACAAAGCTAAACGGGTTTTAAACTGGCAACCTTGTTATTCTCTAGAACAAGCTTTAGAAAAAATCTCTACTAGTTAAGGAGTAAAAAACATGCGGATCGCCTATCTGACCGGTGAATATCCTCGAGCAACGGATACCTTTATCCAACGAGAAATAGCAGCACTACGCCATCAAGGCGCTCAAGTTTATACC
>CALGKL010000033.1 GCA_937930495.1 uncultured Gloeocapsa sp. | reverse complement strand
TAGCTAATCTTTTTTGACTCATTAGTAAGCGTAGGGGTCTTTTGGTGTATCAATAGGGGTAATCTCGGTAGGATTAATTATTAGTTTACGTTCTCCTAGTAATTCTTGAGAACTCATTAATCCTGTAACCTTAATCCAACTATCAGCAGGATAATTAACCCTTGACTGATTTAACATGACAGGAAGCACTACCGAATAAGCATCTACAGCACAACAGGTAATAACAAAACGAGCGACTAATAAATAGTTATCTGGTAGTTGTGGGTCGTGAATAACAAAACCCGTAACCTTGACTGGTTGACCATCGTAAGCGTCTGGCTCAGGGTAAGCATTAAGAGTACGCACCCAATCGATTAGCGATCGCTCTTCGGGATTGCTCGCTACCTGAAAATGTTCGATTTGGGTTTGAGTTAAGGGGAGAGATTCTCTTACTCCACGGTGTAAAGCAGTTTGACTAGTTAATAGGGAGGGACCAATCACAAATCCCAGGATAGCGGTAAACAACATTAAAGCGCTACCCCAACCAGGAGGAAAAGTACTTAAATGAGTACCAGCTTTGACCATTTTGCGGGAAACGGGCAAAATTTGGACAACGGCTAAAATCAGTAAAATAATACCCGTAGCCAAAACCAAAGCAAAGTAATTAGGATGGATTAAAAGATTGAGTTCACCACTGAACCAATATCTAATTAGGAGTACTCCCCAGGCTAAAATAGCGAGAATATCTAAAATCATATCATTTTTGTTAAGATAATCTTTATTTTCGATGGTTTAACCATAATATCAGAGTAGCAAAAGGAAAAAATATCCATGAAAGCCATGATTCTGGCAGCAGGAAAGGGTACAAGAGTACGCCCGATTACTCACACGATTCCTAAACCAATGATCCCCATTCTCCAAAAACCAGTAATGGAATTTTTACTGGAATTATTACGTAAACATGGTTTTACCGAAATCATGGTCAACGTTAGTCACTTAGCAGAAGAAATTGAGAGTTATTTTCGTGATGGTCAACGTTTTGGAGTTAATATTGGCTATTCCTTTGAAGGGAGAATAGTCGATGGCGAGTTAATCGGAGACGCTTTAGGATCAGCGGGAGGGATCAGAAAAATCCATGATTTTAACCCATTTTTTGATGAAACCTTCGTAGTTTTATGCGGTGATGCGTTGATTGATTTAGATTTAACCGCGGCTTTACAATGGCACAAGCAAAAAGGCGCAATTGCTACGGTAATTACCAAAACAGTACCTTTAGAATCTGTGTCTAGTTATGGTGTAGTTGTCACAGATACTGAAAATCGGGTAATTTCTTTTCAAGAAAAACCCTCCCAAGAAGAAGCCCTAAGCACCAAGATTAACACCGGTATTTATATATTTGAACCTGAAATCATTGAATATATTCCTCCTAAGCAAAAATATGACATAGGTAGCGAACTATTTCCTAAACTAGTAGCAATGGGTGCGCCTTTTTACGCAGTATCTATGGATTTTGAATGGGTAGATATTGGTAAAGTACCCGATTATTGGCAAGCGGTCCGAGGAGTATTGCTAGGAGAGATTAAAAATGTTCCCATTCCCGGAAAACAAGTGAGAGAAGGTATCTATACGGGGTTAAACGTTGCGGTTAATTGGGATAAAGTCGATATCACAGGTCCGGTTTACATCGGGTCAATGACTCGGATTGAGGATGGCGCAAAAATTATCGGTCCAACGATGATCGGTCCGAATTGTTGGATTTGCAGTGATGTAATCGTTAGTAATAGTGTCATATTTGAATATTCCCGCCTCGGTAAGGGTGTGCGTTTAGTTGATAAACTAGTCTTTGGACGCTACTGTGTGGATAAAAACGGTTCATCGATCGATTTACAAGCAGCTGCTTTAGATTGGTTGATTACCGATGCTCGTCAGATTCCTAGTCACGCCGAAATCGCCGAACGTGAGAAAATGGCTGAGTTAATTAAACTGGAAGCAAAGTAAAATCAGGGTGAAAATAGCGCAAGTAATTGCTCTAGAGGTTTCTGATTCAGGCGATCGCCTAGACCAATGGTTGACCAGACAACTAGATGATTTATCTCGTGCGCGGGTACAGAGATTGATTGAGCAAGGGTTGGTTTTACTTAACGATCGAGTGGTCACAGAGAAGAAAACCAAATTAAAAACAGGCGATCGCCTCCTAGTTAACCTTCCGGAAGCAGAAAACCTGGATTTAGAAGCTGAAGCAATCGATTTAGACATTCTCTATGAAGATGAATATCTGATTATCATCAATAAACCCTCGGGTTTAGTAGTACATCCTGCACCAGGACACCCCAAAGGAACCCTAGTCAACGCGCTATTGTCCCATTGTCCCAATTTACCAGGAATAGGGGATGTGAAACGACCAGGGATTGTACATAGGTTAGATAAAGATACCACAGGAGCTTTAGTAGTAGCCAAAACCGACTACGTCTATCAAAACCTCCAAGCCCAAATTCAAAGAAAAACAGCCAAAAGAGAGTACTTAGGAGTTGTTTACGGTTCACCCAAAGAAGCAACAGGAGTAATCGAATTACCCATTGGTCGTCATCCGGTAGAGCGACAAAAAATGGCGGTTATACCCGTAGCTAAAGGAGGGAGAGAAGCAAAAACCACCTGGCAAGTCTTGGAAAGGTTTGGTAACTATAGCTTATTACATTTTGAACTAAGTACGGGTCGGACCCATCAGATCAGGGTTCACACCAGTCACCTAGGTTATCCCCTGGTAGGAGATCCCGTCTATAGTTCGGGACGTTTTCACCATGTTAAGTTACAAGGTCAAGCACTCCACGCCTGGAAATTAACCCTAACCCATCCGATCACCCAAGAGTCAATCACGGCGATCGCCCCTTTGCCCCAAGAATTAGAAAAACTTTTAGATTATTTGCGCAAAATCTCTCACCTCAACTAAAAAGATGTTTACAATACCCTGGATAATCTTAGACACACAATTAAAAAACTGGCTCTTAGAAGATCTCGGTAGAGGCGATCGCACTACCCAAGGATTATTAGCCCAATCTACCCCCAAAAACGCTATCTGGGTAAGCAAACAAAAAGGGGTGATAGCGGGGTTACCAGTTGCCGCTAGAGTTTTTACCCTCGTCGAAGAAACAGTAACCTTTTCCCCCCTAGTAGCTGAAGGGGAGATCGTTACACCAGGTCAAACCATCGCTACCCTCACGGGTCCTCTCGACGCCTTATTAATGGGCGAAAGAGTCGCCTTAAATTTAGCTATGCGTCTGAGTGGAATTGCTACCCTAACCCGTGAATATGTAGAGAAAATCCAGGATTTACCAGCCCAATTGGTAGATACCCGCAAAACCACACCAGGGTTAAGACTACTAGAAAAATACGCTATTCAAGTCGGAGGCGGTCGTAACCATCGTCTGGGGTTAGATGACGCGATCATGATTAAAGATAACCACATCGCCGGAAGTGGCGGGATAGAGCAAGCTATAACCCAAATACGCCAAAAGATGCCCTATCCTCTTACCATAGAAGTGGAAACCAGTGATTTAGAGCAAGTTAAGCAGGCGATCGCCGCTAAAGCCGATATTATTATGCTCGATAACATGAGTATTCCTGAGATGGTTACAGCCGTGGAATTAATCAAATCCCAAAACCCTGGTCTTAAAATAGAAGCATCAGGAAATATTACTTTAGACAATATCCGCGCTGTGGCTCAAACTGGAGTAAATTATATTTCTAGTAGCGCTCCGATCACTCGTTCTTCTTGGTTAGACTTGAGTATGAGAATCAGCTAAACAGGATTATGCTTACCTAACTATGAAACCACGAGATCCCTATAATCCTCAGGTAGAATTAGCCAAAAAGCGCAATTATGCAGCAGCAGAAAGGACATTAATGGCTTGGATTCGAACAAGTTTATCCTTGATTACTTTTGGATTTAGCATAGATCGCATTGTTACTGCTATATATATTAGTTCTCAAACACCTGTACATACATTGCGTTTATCTAGATTATTTGGGTTATCTTTTATCGCTTTAGGTATTTTTGCTTTACTAGGTGCCATCTACCAACACCGTCAAGAATTACGTCATCTCCACCAAAAAAATTATGTTTATACTGAGCAACGTTCTCTGAGTACAATAGTAGCGAGTATTTTACTAGGAATTGGTGTCTTCGCTTTTCTAGGAATTCTTTTATAGATTACTCAATAACCAAAATTAAAAATAAGCAAATGTTAACTCCCAATCAACAACGTTGCCAAATTAGCTATTTAGCCGAAGAAAAATATGATGGTATTGATGTCATCAAGGGTTTAACTCAACAACCGAAATCTTTACCACCACGTTATTTTTATAATCACAAAGGATCGCAACTTTTTGAGG
>CALGKL010000032.1 GCA_937930495.1 uncultured Gloeocapsa sp. | reverse complement strand
TCGGTTGGAACATTTGGCGTCAACCCGTAGGATTTCTGATTTTCTGGATCGCTGCTTTAGCAGAATGTGAACGTCTTCCTTTTGACTTACCAGAAGCGGAAGAAGAACTAGTCGCCGGTTATCAAACCGAATACGCTGGGATGAAATTCGGTCTATTTTACGTCGGTTCATACGTCAACCTCGTCCTCTCTGCTTTAGTTTTTTCTATACTCTATCTAGGTGGTTGGGAATTTATCATCCCTATCGATCGTCTAGCCGGTTGGCTTGGTATTAGTGAAACTACCCCCTGGTTGCAAATTATTACCGCTTCCTTGGGAATCACGATGACCGTTTTAAAAGCCTACTTCCTCGTTTTCATCGCCATCTTAATCCGTTGGACAGTACCTCGTGTACGTATAGACCAATTATTAGATCTAGGCTGGAAATTCCTCTTACCCGTATCTTTGGCTAATCTCTTGATTACCGGAGCTTTAAAACTCGCTTTCCCTGTCGCTTTTGGTGGATAACAACTATGTTCAACATTCTCAAACAAGTTAGTGATTACGCAAAAGGAAGTATCGAAGCAGCTAAATACATCGGTCAAGGTTTATCGGTAACCTTTGACCATATGCAAAGACGCCCTATTACCGTACAGTATCCTTACGAAAAGTTAATCCCCTCAGAACGTTATCGCGGGAGAATTCACTTTGAATTCGACAAGTGTATATCTTGCGAAGTATGCGTGAGAGTATGTCCCATTAACCTCCCGGTAGTGGATTGGGAATTTAACAAGGAAGCTAAGAAAAAAGAACTCAAACACTATAGCATTGACTTCGGTGTGTGCATTTTCTGTGGTAACTGCGTTGAATATTGTCCCACCAACTGCTTATCCATGACCGAAGAATACGAACTAGCCACCTATGATCGCCACGAATTAAACTATGATAACGTGGCTTTGGGCAGACTTCCCTATAAAGTTACCCAAGATCCCATGGTTACACCTTTGCGAGAATTGGGTTATTTACCTAAAGACGTTATTTCCCCCCATGACTTACCCCCTGGTAGTCAACGCGCGGGTAAACGCCCAGAAGATATCACAGAATAAACCAATTTACCGGGTTAATCCCGGTTTTGCCACTATCATCAGGAGTATCAAAAAGCGTGAATTTAGCCGCAGGAGTCCAATTAGTCTGTTTTTTTGTCCTCACAGGAATGATGCTAACTGCTGCAGTAGGAGTAGTTTTACTAGAAAATATAGTTTACTCAGCTTTTCTCTTAGCAGTAGTTTTTTTAAGTATTTCTGGCTTATATATCTTACTCAATGCTGATTTTGTCGCCGCTGCACAAATTTTAATCTACGTAGGTGCGGTCAATGTCTTAATTATCTTCGCGATCATGCTAGTTAATAAGCAAGAAAACTTTGCTAATATCCCTAAACGTTGGATTCGTAAAGTAGCTACTGGGTTAGTCTGTTTCAGCATCTTTGCTTTGTTAACTACTATGATTCTAATCACCCCCTGGTCATTAGACGCTACTTCCCCCGCTGTCATCGACAATACCGTCATTGAGTTGGCTAAACATTTATTTAGTGACTTTTTACTTCCTTTTGAATTAGCTTCAGTCTTACTATTAATGGCTATGGTGGGAGCAATTATTCTCGCCCGTCGTGATTTGATTCCCGAGACCACTACCTCTCCCTTAACTTTACCAGAGCGTCCCCGTGAATTGGCCTCTGTCTCTACTAAATCAACGGAAGATTAATTTGAGGATTTAAATCATGCAATTACAACTAGAATATTTTCTCTTAAGCGGTGCTGCTTTGTTTTGTCTTGGTATTTACGGTTTAATTACCAGTCGTAACGCTGTGCGGGTTTTAATGTCCATTGAATTGTTACTTAACGCCGTTAATCTTAATTTAATGGGATTTTCTAATTTTCTCGATCCTTCAGGGATCAAAGGTCAGGTTTTTGCCATCTTTGTCATTACTATAGCCGCTGCTGAAGCTGCTGTGGGATTGGCAATTATTCTCGCTATCTACCGCAACCGCGATACGATCGATATGGAACAATTTAACCTACTCAAGTGGTAGTTTTAGGGTTTAGGTATTAGGTGTTAAGTTTTAACCCCTAACCTAAGCGCCTCAGTACCTTTTGATTATGAATAATACGGATGCTTTTAGTTATTGGCGATTAATTATTCCCTTAGCAATTATGCTGATTAGCTTGGTTGTGGGGTTAATTTTAGAAAGAATCGGTCTAAAATTATTGACTAAACTTGTAGACAAAACTAACTGGAGAGGAGAGCATATCGTCGTCAATGTTTTCCGGAATATGTTAGTTATCTGGTCTTTAATTATTGGTTTAGCTATTTGTCTTCATCAACCTTTAATCGATTTTTATTTAGTTAAATTTAATGTAAATGATTATTATCAATATCTAAGGGTTACGCAAAAAGTCTTAACCGCTTTAATTATCGCTTCCTTTACTATAGTTATCGCTAGATTTGCCAATAGTTTAATTGATTTTTATCGCGTTCAAGGTAACTTTCCCGTTAATCGTATTTTTGACCAAATAACCCGTTTAGTTATCTATAGTCTAGGAACTGTTAGTATCGTTAACCTAGCTGGTTTTTCTGATTATGAACTTAATAAATATATTTTACCGTTTGCGATAGTTATTGCTAGTTTTGTTCTTGGTTTTATAGCTGATAAAAAAGGGTTAAATTTCCTCTATAAACTAGCCTC
>CALGKL010000031.1 GCA_937930495.1 uncultured Gloeocapsa sp. | reverse complement strand
GAGGGTGCTTGTGCTGCTTATTATCGTTATCGTCCTGTTTTTTAACTTATCGAGGCTGCTCTTATTAAAAATTAACATTATTTATCCCTCTTCTATCAGTCTCGGAGAATTAAAATTAAGAGGAACTTAACTATTGTTGGCTAGAAGCCAGACAAGACAATGGATGTAGAATTACAGATTCTCAAACATTTAAAGTGTACGCCGGCACCAACAGTTTCCATCATAGCTCAATATTGCTGTGCGTATAATGACTTATTTGCTGAAGTGAGAAGTTATGAGTGTTTTAAATACTTACATCAAGGAATTATCCCCCCCATTAAGAGAAAGTCATTACCAGAAATAGCCAAAGTTGTATATCATCAGCTCAATCATTACATCATTTTTTAGCCAATTCACCTTGGTCAGTAGAAGAACTAAAAGTCGAAAGATTGACCGTAACTCTTGAAGCTTTAAAAAATCAGAAAATCACAGTAATAATTGATAAAACAGGAGATAGAAAGGGAATCAAAATAGGACATACTAAATCAGCTCCCTCTAATTTAGCTCCCCTTAAATCAATCTTTATATCAGGATTATCTTGTCGCCAATCATTCCATAGCTGAGTTTGACTAGAAATAATAGCTGCTAATACATCTGTTTCTCTACAATGATTCAAAGCAAAAATAACATAGGATTTCTCTATCTCTGGTAATCGCAAAAGACTAATCAGAGTATCTTTTGGCATATCCGCTAGTAAATTGGGATTTTCCAGCAACATTAAATCAAATACGGGATTAGCCAATAATTCCCTGGGAAAATCTTTGCCTAATTTCCATAAAACATCATAAGGAGTATTAGGATTACTAACTAGGGCGCTACTAATTTCTGGATTAGGATAATTCTTATGTATTTCTTGGAGACGCTCTGGGGGTGTCTTTATATCATTTGCTTCTTCAAGTACTCTGTTTAACGTCATGTTCTTCCCTTTTATCCTCTATTTCCTGTCTTAGCCCACTTTTATCTAGTTGCGTCCTTAATTGCTTTTGTTGGTAAATAGGATAAATGCGATATTTATAATTACTTTTCCTGGGGCAGAGAAAAGCTTATTAATTTAGGTTAATATTAACTAACCATAAGACATACAGACTAAAAAAAAGTGACTAATTTAAAAACCGTCAACAAATCTCAATCGTGGAAAGCTTGAGGGTTAGAGAACAATCATTTAAAGACGTGACTAAAAAAATGGGGAGTCTGACCCTATTCAGGCTCTAAGACCAAACTGGCAATATCTGTATTAGTAAATGCTTTAATATCCAGGAGAAAGTATGGTGAGCGCTGGTTTTTCTAAACCATATGGGAAGGATGCTTACTTTGCATCTTCTGTAGGAGGAGCTCCATTAGAAGTGTTAACAAATATGTCAGAAACCAAAACCAGCTGTCCTAAAGGACGGGGTTTTAAACCCGATTTTGTGATAGGATTCAATACTAATTTAACAACTTAACAACTTCCCCAAAAGGAAATCGCTCCTCATCCAACCCCCCTGGTACCACTAGCCAAAGAACTGGTAAACTTGGTGTATCTTTGGGAAAATCACCATGACCATCGGTTAAATAGACACAAACAGCTTCTAGAGAGAAATTTCTAGCTTTTTCAACCTCATTGAAAAAAGGAATAAAGGACGTACCACCACCTCCAATAGGCTCTGGTATACTGTCACCAGGTTTTAATTCTATTGGTCCATAAATACCAGTATCAGCATAATATAATTGGCAATTAATGTGGGGATAGGCGCCTAAAATTCCTTGTAATTCACTACAAAAACTCCTCATTTGGGAATCGCTTATGGAGCCACTGGTATCAATTGCTACAAAAACTTGGATTGACTCCCCAACCAATGTATCTAAATATAAACCCCGACCGATAAAACGACGGTCAAAACCTTGAAAATCAGTAGGTGTATGTACGAGATAACGCCAAAGACGAGTACGCCAATCTATTTGGGGTGTGGTTAATTCTTTGATTAGACGTCGAATACCTGCAGGTAAATTACTATGATTAGCAGTGCGAGCAACTATGGATGCTTGTTGTAAAGCATTTTGCCAGTAAGCCTTTAACTCAGCTTCTTGATGGGTTAATATCGATCCTGATATTACAGGTGAAAAGGAATTTTCTAAGGGCAACAAATCTGATATAGGTAACTTAAATGAACATTTGTCTTGTTGCTGCAATAACAACTCATAAACTTCTTCAACACTTTTAGTTTCCCAATCAGGGTAACGAATACCACCAGAAGGTAATTGATAGTTATTATCTTCAGCGATTAAACCATTAACTACAATATCTGCGGCGATATTCCAATAATAGGGATCTCTATGTTGGCGTCGAATATTGTGCAATAAAGCAGCGTGTAAAATCTCGTGAACAATTAAACCATCAACTTGATTACTAGGAAGAGAAATGAGATAATCAGGATTATAAAAAATTGATTTACCGTCCGTAGCTGCTGTATCAAAGTCATAAGTAGATTTAAAGTCAATAAATAAGCCCAAAGTTGCAAAAAAGGGAGATTTAACCCTCATTCTCAACCTTGATAGAGTGATAATTTCTTCTGGGTTAATATATTTATTTTCCATATAAAATTAAAATTTACTCAATAGTTCTTGATAATCTTTAAAGAATTTATTTAATTTTTGATTCTCTTTAATTAGTTTACTAAAAACAGCAAGCTGATTTTTATTGCGCATTTGACGGATTATGTCACCGGCAAATAATTGACTCCATTCAGTCGTTGCTTTAGTAGTTAACCATTCAAAAGAATTGATCCCTTCCTCTGCACTTTTGGCTCTGATGGCGAGGCCAATAGTAGTAGCATAACGAGCTGAGGCTTCCTTGGGAAAGTCAATGTTATCTCCTTTTCCTATTAAGATAGAGTCAAGATTTGGTAAATTTTCATAGAGAGTTACAAAAGCTTTAAATTCACTGCCAACCTCTTCCCCAACAGCAGGAGAAATATCAATTTTACACGAATGTAACCGACTAGCTATTTCCCAAGTACGAGGTGATGGCCAAGCATGACTATTGGGGTTTATTTGATGCAATAATTCGGTACGATAGGCAAGAAAAGCGATAATTTGCTCATCAAAGTTGTGATCTAGTGCATAAGCTTTAAAACTATCAAAGTCAACAGTTACTTCAAGATGGAGAAAACGATTAGCTAAAGGTGCGGGCATTTCAAAAACACTAGCTCTGTCTTCTTTACGGTTTCCAGCCGCCCAAATCAGCCAATTTTGGGGCATTTCATAACAGCCTACTTTTCTATCTAGGATTAATTGTTGAGCAACGCCTTGCATGGTGGGCGGAGCCATATTGATTTCATCGAGAAAGAGTATTCCTTGTCCACCGCGAGGTAAAAATTCTGGGGGATACCAGGTTGATATACCTTCTTTTTGGTTATTTCCGGCGATCGCAACGGGTAAACCTCTTAAATCGGTCGGTGCTAGTTGAGACAGACGCAAATCGATAAAATCCAGATTATTTTCACGAGCGACTTGGGCGACAATACTTGATTTACCAATTCCAGGCGCTCCCCAAATCATGGTACTGATTTGTAGTTGGTTTTTGACAAGGTTGTTGAGATATTCTTGAAGTTGTCTTGGTGTCATAGATAAGATTAGTTTCCTCGCGCAGGAAAATTCTTAGGATGGGTTCCCAACTAAATATTATAGCAAAAAGTACTACGTAGCATTTAAAAAGACACGAGCCCTAATTTGGGCTCTGGTCTCAAGGA
>CALGKL010000030.1 GCA_937930495.1 uncultured Gloeocapsa sp. | reverse complement strand
AAGGGGGTTAGGCTAATAACTGATAGGCTTCTAAGGTTGTTTGTGCGGTTTTTGACCAAGAGTAAAGACTGCTTCTAATTTTACCCCGTCGAATTAATTCTTGACGTAATTGTTTATCGCTGATGACGCGTAAGATTGCTGTCGCCAATTCTTGATAATCATCGGGATTGATTAATAATGCTGCATCTTGGGCAATTTCAGGTAAACAAGACCTGTTAGAGGTAACCACAGGAGTTTCTAGAGTCATTGCTTCTAAAACTGGTAACCCAAAACCTTCATAATAGGAAGGATAAACAAATACATCTGCTTGACGATAGAATAAAACTACCAATTCATCCTTGAGATAATCAAGATGATAGATATTTTCAGTGTAAGGAGACTCAGCGATCGCTTCCAAGATTGGTTGGTAATGCCAACCTTTTTGCCCAATCAAGACTAAATTATGGGGGATTTTTTCTCGTTTTTTAAGATAATTAAAAGCTTTGATTAAATTAACAATATTTTTTCTCGGCTCCAGGGTACTTATTAATAACAAATAAGGAAGAGAAAAATCATAATTTACCTGAGATTTATCGACATTTGGAGGAGGAGTTATTCCAAAACGACTAGCTTGAGGAGTTATTTTAATTTTGTCGGGAGATATATTGAAATAATAGCTGATTTCTTGTTGAGTATTTTCCGAGAAAGTAATAATTAAATCAGTCCATTTCAAGCATTTTTGCAGTCGAGAATAATAAGTTTTAACGATAGAATTAACGAATTGGGGATACTTAATAAAAGTCAAATCATGGATAGTTAAAATATTTTTACTCTTTTGAGAGGGATAGACAAAATGGTCAGTACCTTGGAGGATATCAGGAGAACCTAAACAGGGTTCCAAAAGAGATAAAATAGGATTAGGAAAATTAGTCAGTAAATTAGACACCGTGACTGGAAGAGGAAGACAACGAGTATCCAGAGAAAAATTCTGGTTATAACCGGGAGATAAATCACCCCTTAACCATTTTTTAAAACTAGGTTGATAGACTAAAGAAAGGTTAAAATTAGACTCAGATTGTAGCTTAATTAAAGCGTAAACCAGATTAGTGATATAAACCCCAATACCACTAGGTTTAGAACGTAGAGAAGTGACATCAATAGCTATTTTTAACATTATTTTAGTCCAGTTCAGCAGGATAAATGAACTCACTACCCTGAAGAATACCATCACAGATTAAGTCTAAACCACGACTATTACCAGGTGATAAATCAGGGATTGTTAAATTGGGTTTAAGTTTAAATTCAGAAGCATTTTGAGCTTGAGTAGTCAACTCTAAAGGGATCATCCGTCGAAAAAAGAAATGGTAAGCGTATTTCCGCGCTCGTATTAGGGTATCATCACTCAAACCCTCACTCAAGGGTAATTGGTCTAGATAGCTGATATACTCTTCGACAGAAGTAGCATCTCGGGTAATTTGTTTGTTGCGTATCCAAGCTTCACCGGCGACGATGACGGGAATACCCATGCTAGTTAATTCTACACCCATTTTAGTTCCGTAAATCAAGACAGCATTACAAGCTAACATAGCAGCGTAGGTACTAACCTGACTCTCAGGAGGAATAATAAAAACATTGGGAGGGAGATCAGCAATAGCTTTGGCGATTTCAGCGACAATGGGTTGACGAGAAGGTAGAGTACCCCTAATTTCCGCGGGATGAACTCTGATCAGTAATTGTAAGTCAGTACGTTGTCGAAAATATTCAATCGTAGTGAGGACCCAATCTAGTAAACTTTTAAAAGCGTTAGCTTTATAGTGTAATTGTGCATCCCACATGACGTTGGTTAGTAAGCCAATACAAGGACGCGTAAAATCAATCCCAATTTCCCTGGCGATCGCCTGTAAATCAAATTGGGGATTTTCATGAAACCAAATCCAATCGTTACTACCTACCCAACGACTTTTGAGATAATCGAGTAATTGTTGTTCTAATCGTTTATTCCAGGGGATATTTTCCCAATTGGCAACATTCTCCCACATCAATTGATGATGATAGGTATCATGATGGGTAAAAATAAAACATTGTTTACGATAAGCGGGATTCCAGTTAACGACTCTGACACCCTGTTGACGCGCTACTTCTCCCGTTAATCCCTGGGGGACGTAGATACCATGATTAAATACGGCACAATGATAATTATAGGTTTTCAACAGTCTTTGTGTGGCTAATGTAGTTAATAGTGCTGCTTGGAAATAACGTCGTAAAACCTCTTCACCTTGTGACTCTTGGCTTAAAGAAGCGCTAGCATAAAATCTCAGGGCACCAGCTAGAGCGTGTTCACCGATTTTAATTTCTGACTGGGTATATTGGGGTATTTCTGCACTAGAGAGGGAGTTAGCGAGTTTAGCTGCTTCTTGATAGTCTTGAAGGGTGAGAAAATCGCTATAACGGTGTATGGTTAGTCCTAGGGGTTGTAAAACTTCTTGAGCAAAAGGATAACAAAGATTACAAAGGTCTTTTTGTGGACCATTCTTAGCAAAATATTCTTGTTTAGGGTAAAAAGTCACATCACACCAAAAACAAGCAGGGAGAATCCCGTCACAGAGAAGAAAATGGACTTGTGCTCCCCTGAGTGTCAAAGCTACTGCTAAAAGACTTTCTATAGAGATGAGGTGAAGATCGCCCCCAATACTAGTAGGAATTAAGATCAGTTTCCCTGTTTGAGCCTGTGTTAAGATGTTATCCCAAGAGCTCCGTTGAGAGTTAACAAACTCTTCCCAATGAGGGCGATCGAGGAGAGAACGTTTTTTACGTTTAGCTAGACGCACTTGCCGCGCGAGAAAAGGTTGTTGTTTAAGTACTTTTTTGAGCATTAATTTGCGTAAAATGGGGATTATATTTTAATCATTTAGCTTAGTTGATAATGCAGACTTTCTGGAAGATTGTACAATTTATCTTGGGTTTTGTTCTAGGTCTTCTCTTAACCGCAGGAATTGCCGCAGGTATTGCCGTTTATCTGTTGAATAAATTAGCGGATACTCCCTCTAAACCTTTGTTCGCTGAAACTATGTCTCCAACAATTGTGGAAGAAAAAGAGGAAAAAATACCCCAACCCGAAGGTTATCGCGCCGTTGTGACTTGG
>CALGKL010000029.1 GCA_937930495.1 uncultured Gloeocapsa sp. | reverse complement strand
CGCACCATGTCCGGACTCTCCCTGAATAAAAATCTCTAAATCATCAGCCGCAGCGGTTAAAGCACCATATCTCACTCCTATAGAGCGAGCGGGAATTGAGGGGAAAACGTGTACACCCAAAATATTAGTCACATCTCGCATTGCACCATCTTGTACCATCCAACTAGCACCTTGGGCGATTTCTTCTGCTGGTTGAAATAAAAAGCGCACCTTTCCTGGAAGTGGTTCGGGTAGTTGAGAAAGTACCATTGCAGTACCTAATCCTACAGTTGTATGGACATCGTGACCACAGGCGTGCATAATCCCCGGGCGTCGAGAGGCAAAATCTAAATCGGTGTGTTCTTGAATCGGTAAAGCATCCATATCCGTACGAATCGCCAAGATGCGCTTATCTGTTCCCTTCCCGATCAACTCTCCGACTACTCCTGTTTTACCGATCGCTTCTTCTACGTGTAAACCACAGGAAGACAACACCCCAGCTACATAAGCGGCGGTTTGATATTCCTGTCCACTTAATTCAGGATGAGCATGGAGATGACGACGAATTTCAATAAGACGTGAACTGATATTTTCGGCGATTTCTTTGATTTTGCTGAGCATGAAAACTAAATACTGACTGATGATAATTAATTTAGTTTTAGCACGCCCAATCCATTGGTTGCATTGGTTCAAAAGTTGTGGTCATTTGATATGTGCTACTGTTTTCTAAAGCATAGGCAATGGCGTTGACCAACTCATTATTATGTAAACAAAACTCTTTAGACAAACGATTAGGACGTTTTTGGGTAATAGCTTGAGCCATTTCCGCTACTCCACGGCAAAAATCCATTTTTTGCGCACCACGATGCGGAAATTTGGGCGTTTTTCTCACCAAAGGATATTTCTGTTTAATCGGATTAAAAAATACCTTGCGTCGAATCTTAATCATTCGCTGAATATAAATCGGATCGTCATAAAACCAACAATCCTTTATCCCCATAACTCCCCTATCCCCAATAATTTTTAACTCGTGGTTATGGGGAGCAACAATACCACAGGTCAGACGAGCTACTACCCCGGAGACAAATTTAAGACAAGCCACGGAAAAATCGGGCGTATTCGGAGGATTTAATTCTACATCCTTTACCTTATCAGGGATTAAACAACTAGAAAAAGCCGTTACACTTAGTACAGGACCGAAAAAAGTTGTTAACCAGGTTGTATAATAGCCAGCGTGTTCAAAAGTACAACCCACCTCAAATTCATCTTGATAGGGCCAAGGAGTTCCTGATTTACTTAACCATTGTTGATAAGGCATTTGGTGTACCATTCCATCTTCCATCTCAGCGTAGACTAAACGCACCTTCCCCACCACATTTTCTCTTAATCCTTTCCATAAACTTTGAGCTGTTTCACTCAAAACACTACAAGGTGCTGAAGAGATTTCTAATCCTTTTTCCTGAGCAATTGCTACTAATTCTTTAGCTTCTTGGTTGGTTACACCTAGGGGTTTTTCGGAATAAACGTGTTTACCGGCTTCCAGACAAGCTTTAGAAACACTATAATGACTTCTAGGATTAGTTAAATTTAAAACTAGATCTACTCTCTTATCTTCTAATAACTCTTCTAGTGACTGATAACTTGGAATCCCGTAAAATTGGGAAAATTTGGCGACGCGTTCGGGGTTTTTATCCATTACCCCTATTAATTCCAATTCTTGATGTTGAGGTAACGTATTTAAGTAGTAGTCTGCGACAAAACCACAGCCTACAATAGCAATCCGCATAGATTATTATCCTTTACCTGGTATTTTTTCAGCTATTCTACTATGGTTCATATTAAAAATATTGAGCTAGCTCATTTTAAGTCTTTTAGCGGTATCAGCAAGATTCCTTTTTTTCCAGGATTTACGGTTATTTCAGGTCCTAATGGCTCAGGAAAGTCCAATATTCTCGATGCTATCCTATTTTGTCTCGGTTTAGCTAGCTCTCGCGGTATGCGCGCTGAACGTCTTCCGGATTTAATCAGTCATAACCACATCCAACAAGGTAAAACCGCTGAAGCTTATGTCTCAGTTACTTTTGACCTCGGTAATGAACAAATCCAAAAGATAACTAGACGTTTGCGCGCGACTCAGGGTGGTAATTATACCTCTACCTACTATATCGATGAACAACCGTGTAGTTTAACAGAACTCCATCAAGAACTCAATCGTCTCCGGATCTATCCCGAAGGGTATAATGTTGTCCTCCAAGGTGACGTCACCCGCATTATTACGATGAATAATCGCGAAAGACGGGAAATTATCGACGAATTAGCCGGAGTAGCTGAATTTGACCGTAAAATTGAGCAAACTAAACAAACTTTAGCTGAGGTTAAGGCTACTGAAGAACGTTATCAAATTATTGTCGAAGAATTAACCAAAATTAGCGATCGCCTTTCTACAGATTGTCTGAAAGCGGAAAAATACCAACAACTAAACTCAAATATTCACGAAAAGCAAAGCTGGTTGATGGTGATCAATTGGCGCTTATTACAGGAACAAGAACAACAATTAATCGCTGAAATTGCGCAAGATAATCTTAAGATTAATCAACTGGAAACCGAATTAGCTTCTTTAGCTATATCTCTACAACAAGCTCAGGAAACTGTTAATAACCTCAACCAAACAATTAGAGCAATGGGAGAAGAACAACAATTAGCTCTTGCCTCTAATTTAGCTACGTATCAAGCTAAACACCAACAACAACTTAAACAAAAAAATGACCTCGAAAATCAGATAATTAAATACCAAACTCTGCTGAATCAAGCTAGAGAACAATTACTCCAGTCTGGAGAAAAAATCAAAGAATTAACCGAACAACAACAGGAAGTAAGTCAGCAAATACCACAATTAATTCAACAACAAAAAGAAGCGGAAAATCTAGTTAATCAAACTCAAAATAAAATCAGGGAAATAGCGCAAAATTCAGAAGAGATAATTAACAAACAAAATGAGATTAATCAAAAAATTAACCAAATAAAAACTGCTTTAAATAACTCTCAACAAAACCTAATTAGAGAAACAGAACGTTGTCATAACTTAGAACAACAAATTAATCAAAATAGAGAAAGATTAAGCCAACAAGAAGAACAATTAATCAGTAAACAGACAGAAAAGGATTATCTAACCAGTCAATTAAATCAAATTTCTTTACAATCTTTAGCTGAAGAAATTAGTCAACTAGAAAACGAAATTAATCTCGCTCAAGAAACCACCAAAAGACTAAATCAAGAAGAAAGAGAAATCCAAAGACAATTAGATAAACTTGAAGCAACCAAACAAGCACAAGGTACATATACCAGCAATATCATTTTACAAGCACAAATACCAGGAATACATGGTTTAGTTGCTCAATTAGGAAGGGTTGAACCCCTTTATCAATTAGCTTTAGAAATAGCAGGAGGAGGACGTTTAGGATATCTAGTCGTCACCGATGACCAAGTAGCAGCAGAAGCGATTAAATATTTAAAAGCAAAAAATGCAGGAAGAGCAACTTTTTTACCATTGAATAAAATAAAAGCTCCCCAAATAATAGATACAGTAGCCTTGAGATACGCACCTGGTTATCTGGATTTAGCGGTTAATTTAATCAATTGTGAAAATCAATATCGCAGCATTTTTGCTTATGTTTTTGGCAATACTGTAGTCTTTGATGATTTAGAATCAGCTCGCCCCTATT
>CALGKL010000028.1 GCA_937930495.1 uncultured Gloeocapsa sp. | reverse complement strand
TGACTAAGTTATTATGTTTATCAACTCTAATAGTTTTGCCCAAAAAAGCCTGGTAAAGGGGAGGGCAATTTAGGTGATTGCTTGTCTTAGGGAACACTGTAAACTAAATTGAGTTCTTTGAGAAATATTTTCGGTTACTATTAATTTTCCTCCCATGGATTCGAGTAAATCAGCAATTAAATGTAATTTACTTCCTTCAGAAATATCTATTTTATCCGGGGTATTTTGACAGTTATTGAAACAGTCTTGTTGAAGTTTATCAATTAAATTAGTCGGTTCACTTAATAAGTAAATATCGCCACAAAAATCCAAATTAATATTAACCAAAGATTGTTCAGACTTAACAAAAACTTCTAAAATAATTTGCTGACTTTGATGATAACTAATAATCAAATCAATTAGCAGAGTGAGGGCGTGTAATAAACGATTATAATCCGCATAAACATAAAGAGGAATCTCAGGAATAATAGTTTGAAATTGAAGACCAGAAGCGAGAGCTTGTAAATGAATCTGAGAGTAAACTACTGCTAGAATTTCCTTTAAGTCACATGTTTGAATATCTAGTTGACAGTGACAATTAGCCGTATTCGAAATAGCAATTATTTCATCAAGAAGATGATGCAATTCACCTAAGGCTTGTTGTCCACGTTGGAGAAAATCCCTTTCTTCGGTAGGATCTAAGCATAAGTCTGTAAGAATAGCTTGGTTTAAATTCATTACTCTAGCTAGGGGAGAGCGAATTTCATGAGCAATGCGTGCTAAAAAACCCGCTTTAAATTTACTCATTTCCTGAACTAAATAATAAGCTTGTTGAGTTTCTTGAAGTTGTTGTTTTAAACGTTCAATTTCTCCTTGGGATTGGGTATATTCTTGATTCATAGACAGACTATAGCTCCAAATTTTTAATGTATCCTTGACGAAGTATTTCCCAATGATTAGCATTCCATTTAGCTACCGTAGAAGGTAAACCACTCCCGAATTTTTCTCCTGGTTTTCCAGAATCAAGAATGGGAAGTAGTGGAAATTTTAAATCGATCGCCTCGAGGGTTTCTAAGGGGGGTTCACCGGAAAGATTAGCACTGGTAGTAGCTAAGGGACCTGTTTGAGAGAGAATAGCTAGAGAGAGGGGATGATTAGGAACCCGTAACCCAATGGTAGTTGGATCAGTTGGGTTGACAGCGGGGTTAACCAGATTTGAAGCAGGTAATACCAATGTTAAAGCACCTGGCCAATATTTTTGAGCGGTTTGTTTCCAGATTTTCATCTCTAGAGGGTTTCCTTGGACAAATTGCCATAGGTCTGTAGGTGTTGCGGCCATTAAAATTAGTGGTTTATCTTGGGGACGCTGTTTGAGTGAGAAGATTTTCGCCGCGTAATCAGGTCGTACTGCTAAAGCCGGAACTGTATCTGTGGGAAAACAGATAACCTCAGAGGCGATCGCCCTGTTGACTAATTCTTCTTGAGATACTCTTGTCATTTTCTGTAAGCAAAGACAAAACGTTCGAGATTAGCCAAATCAGAAAAGATGTTAATCTGATGATAACTTCCTTGATTAGAAAGCAACTCAGCCACTTGTTGACCTTGTCCGCTCATAATTTCGCATAACCAGATCCCACCGGAGCATAGATATTGGGGAGCAGTTTCCACTAGATGCTGGAGATGTTTTAGACCATCAGGACCTCCGTCTAGGGCGAGATGGGGTTCATGGAGGGTGACTTCTGGTTGCAGTTTAGGAATCATTGCTGTGGGAATATAGGGGGGATTACTCACCATAGCGCTAATTTTTCCCTCCCACTGGGCTAGGGGTGACCACCAATCACCCTGTTGAAAGTTAATTCTCTGGTGGAGGTGCAATTTTTGAGCGTTAGCGGTGGCGATCGCCAGTGCCCCTGGACTGATATCTACGGCGTAGATAGTTGCTTGTGGTAATAACTGAGCTAATCCCAGGGCGATCGCACCACTTCCTGTCCCCAAATCTACCCATATACCTGTACTTAACTCCTCATTCTCACTAGATTTAATGCCATTTTCCACCAAATCAATAATTAATTCTGTTTCCGGACGAGGAATCAAAACATCTTTTGACACTTGTAGTTCCAAGTCTCGCCAAGAGACAGTATTAATTAAATATTGTACAGGGACGTTTTTTGTGACCCTTTGTTCCCATAATTTAGTCAGTTCGGTTAAAGATTTCTGACTAAGAATATTCTCTCTATTCAAATAAGACTCTAAACGCAGATCTAATTTACCCAGACTAGTTATTCTTTCCAGTAACCAATCCACCTCGAGGGGGTCAATTCCCGCGACCCTAGCAATGGCGATCGCTTCCGAGCGCCATTGTTTTATGGCTTTACTTTCAATCAAGACCGTGAAACTACGGTTGACCATCAGTAGGTGCAGGTGCGGGGTTGGGAGAGGTAGAGCGAATAAACTCGATCGCTTCCGTGGTTGGAATCAAGACAATTTTATTTAGTCCTTCATCATCACTAGTTTGTAGAGTTGAGAGCATCACTTCCAGGGGAATAACTTCTACTTTTACTTTTTCAGCTAATTCTGGTTGTTCCTGTTTAAAGTTAGTCAGCATATTATCTAACTGTTGTTTTTCAAAGAAAAAAGGAATCACCTGTTCATTATCTTTTTGGATCGTCAGATAACCTTGCTCTTCTCCTGTAGTAGCTACAAATAGGGGGACACCACCTTGAAATTCTTCCCCGGAAGCACTCATTAATTCTTGAGCCTTTTGTACTTGGGCTTCAATGGGTACATAGGCGAATTGTAAAGCATTAGGGTTACTTTGACTATTAACCGCTAGTTCATAGATTTTGCTCAAGGATACCGGTACAACTCTAACTTTATTGCCCAAATCAGGGTTTTCCTGTTGCAATTTTTGGACAAAATTTTGAGCATCTGTTTGACTGATAAACACTCCTGCTACTTGGGTATTATTTTCTCCTGTAGCTACTAGGGGTGCGCCGGTTTCATCTGCTACGGTAAATACGGGGATTGGTTCTAATTTAGGCATTATCTGTTCCAGGGGTAAAGCGATTGCTGGTAAATTATGACTAATCATAGAGCCAAACAAGGTTGTGCCGATCAAACTAGCAGTGATCCCCAGACGTAACCATGATTTCATAATTATTATCCTCAATAAATTTATCTAACATTTTTTGATAGAGTTCATCCCTATCTTAGCTTTTCTTTTTTTATCTACCAAGCGGTAAAACCACCATCAACTTTTAATTCTATCCCCGTTACATAAGCTGATGCGGGGGAAGCTAGAAATAACAATGGTCCTGTTAAATCCTCTGGTTTAGCCATTCTCCCTAAAGGGACGCGAGCGCAGAATTTAGCTTTAAACATTTCGTCTTGTCCTCCTAGTACTCCTCCTGGGGAAAGGGTATTGACCCTGATCCCATAGGGTCCCCAATGGGTAGCTAGATAACGAGTGAGATTAGCCAAAGCTGCTTTAGAAGCGCCGTAAGCTGGTGGTTTTAGAAAAGGTGGATCACAGTCTAGGTGGTCATAAAATCGAGAGTCAGGAGAGACACTACCATAGAGAGAACCAATATTAATTATTGAACCTTTTCTGGCTTTAACCATTGGTGCGCCAAAGATTTGACTCACTTGAAAAGCACCCAAAACGTTTACTTCTAGAACTTGGCGAAATAACTCTGGAGGTAGATCTTCGATTGTATAGGTTTTGACTAGACCGGGAGGTTGATCTATCCCGGCGTTATTGACTAGGATACTAGGAGTCCCTATTTCTGCCAAAGTGCGATCGCGTAGTTCCTCTAGACTTGAGCGTTCGGTTACGTCCCCCCTATATAAGTATAATTGGTTTTTGGGGTATTTTTGGCTTAATCGACTAAATTCCTCGTTTAAAGGCGCTTTAGCTAGGTCTATCCCTAGCACAGTTGCTCCTGCTGTCAGTAAGGTTTCGAGCCAAATCGGACCTAAACGACCCAAAGCACCTGTGACTACAGCTATTTCCCCTGAGAGGTTAAAATAGTTCACAGTACTGCTGTTTCTACCTTATCTGTTAGTTTTGTCCAGGCGATCGCCTCGTCTGTGGCTATAGGTTCGATGAGCATTTTACCCACTACTCGATCCAATTCATAAGGAGGGATACCATCTCCTGGAGATTTGATCGCTAAATCTGCTGGAGTTAGGATGTGACCTGAGGGTAAATCTTGAGCTGCTACTAATTTTTTCCCCATTTTCAACACAGCGGGACGTTCGCTCAGATAGACTTTTTTCTGACCATCTCCTAACGCTTCCCTGGTTCTTCTCAGGTCTCTGACCATTTTTCTCAGTCCTGTCGGTTCGAGGGAAAAGGCGTGATCTGTCCCTTTGAGAGCGCGATTAAGGGTAAAATGTTTTTCGATTACCCTCGCTCCTAGTACATAAGCGGCTACAGCCATAGCTATACCATTATCATGACTAGATAACCCCACGTTAATATCGGGGAACATTTCTCGGTAGGTTTGGATGACTTTCAGGTCTAATTCTTCAAAATTAGCAGGATAACTCGCTGTACATTGCAAGATACATAATTGAGGGTTAATGGGCATTATTTCCCTATAAACCCTTTGTACATCTTCTAGGGTAGCTCCTCCTGTACTGACGATCATTGGTTTTTGGAAGCTAGCGATATATTTTAACAGAGGGATATTCTTAATATCTCCTGAAGCTATTTTATATAAAGGCATATCTAAAGCTTCGAGAAAGTCAGCACTAGGAAAATCAAAAGCGGTTGCAAAAAAGGTGATACCTAGTTGCTTAGCGTATGCTTTCAATTCTAGATATTCTGCTTGACCAAATTCTAAAAATTCCCGATGTTCCCCGTAGGTACTTCCGAAGCTATTCTCGTGTTCATAGGGTTTATCAAAAGCTGCTTTGGTATAGAGACTGCGGTTATCCCGCTTCTGTAGCTTAACCGCATCGGCGCCACATTCTTTAGCCACCCGGAACATTTCTTTGCACTTATCCAGACTCCCCTGGTGATTATTACCAATCTCAGCGATGACATAACAATCACTCTGATCGTGAATAGCTACGCCATCGATATTTAAGTATCGCTCCATACTATTACTACTCCTCAAACCACTCTGTACATATTAGTACAAGGTATCAAAAATCGGCAACAAAAGATAATTCTTTGGCTCAAGCCATTAAAATCTGAATATATTTAGCGGTATTCTCCGTCCCATTGAGATTTAAGGCTAGGTTTTTCGGGGTTTCCCCAAGATAATCAATAATATTTTCGGCCATTTTTGCTGGTTCTAAATGCTCCTGACTAATTATCCTAATCCTTCCTAACTCTGCTAATTTTTCAATACGGGTGATTTGTTCTAAATCTCCGTTACCAACAAAAGCCATCATCATCGCTTTAACCCCTGTAGTTAATACATTCATTGTGGTGTTATATCCAGACATACTAATTGATAAATCTGCTTGCAGCATATAATCAATCAAACTCGGTGTATAACGATTGATAGAGACATTATCTTGACCGACAGCTAATTCGACCAGTTGTTCATAGATAGGACAAAATGGACCTGTAAAGATTTGCCAATGGTGAGGTATTTGGGAAGTTAACAAAGGAGCAGTTTTCAGAATTGATTCTAATAATTCATGACCAAAACGACCCCCATCGACACTAACTAAAATAAAAGGTTGTTTAGATAGTTGTGGGGATGTTTGTTGAGGTAGAGGTTGAACCACATAACCAGTATAACGAACGGGACAATGTAACTGATTAACGGCGGAAAAACTTAGCTCTAAAGAAATAAAATTAGGATCGCCGTGAATTAATAACAAATCAAAATATTTATTAATTAACTTACAGACTTTTTCCTCGTGACGAGTTTTATCCTGTTTAGTAACCACGATATCTCTTAAGCTACAAACTATTTTAGCGCCTAAGGCTTTGGCGGTTTCGAGGAAAGGAATTAATTCAAAACTAAAACGTCTTCTCCCAAAGGGAAATAGTTCAATAATGACAACATCTGGTTTAAAACTATGACAAACATTAACCAGAGTTTCTTTTCTAATTATTTCTAGTTCTTCTAAAGTCAAATTTTCATCTACTGGTTGTAATTCGGTAAACTCACTATCAGTTTTAATCGCGGGAATATTAACTACTTCTATGGCTTCAGGAAAAGGGAAACCCTCAATTACTTCCCCACCATTGAGTAAACACACCTGAAAATGAGGAATTAAACCTTTGATGATTTCGACGCTACGGACTAGATGACCCATTCCGAGGATATGTTGACAATAAAATAAAACTTTAGCCATAATCATTCTTTAAATAGTTACAGGAAGTTGCCAATTTTTCTTTTCAGAAAATAAACCTAATATCTCTTCTTTTATCTGTGTTAACCCATTAAAGTTAACCTCATACTCACTTACGGTTGAATCATTTATTTTCCAGTTGATTAGTTTGGCTAAATTTTCTGGATTTAATTGGGATAATTTCAGACCGGTCAGTAAGTTTAATTTTTCTAATTGAGTTACCCGAATAGATTGTTCTAGGGAAGGATAACAACGGGGAATAGCAATAACTTTTTTCTTCAGAGAAAGGACTTCGGTGATGGTATTATACCCTGACATAGACACGATTAAATCTGCTGCATTGAGATAATCAAGCAGATAAAGACTAAAATCCAAATAGACGACATTTTTAGCTTGATTTATCTTCTTAATTAAAGCTTCTCTAGATTCTTTTGGCATTTCTCGACCCAAAATAATTAAACTTTTTTG
>CALGKL010000027.1 GCA_937930495.1 uncultured Gloeocapsa sp. | reverse complement strand
AGGATAATCAATGTTGGTGATACCCATCTTGACCATAGCCCAATTAGCCTCTAAATCTGCACTCACATAATCTAGATTGGAGAAAGATTTTAATTGATTCGATTCTGAAACCATTTTTCAGGAGCAATATGTAAAACTTGTAGAGAAGCGGTAAATAAATTAGTCTTTTCTTGGCAAAACAACCACAGTAAACGATGTCTTTCTAACGAACCACAACGAGGACATTGAGCATTTTTTCTCACTATAACTGAACCATAAGGGAGAAATTCACGAAAATTACCACCACAACAGGGACAGGTATAGTTATTACCTCGATATTTAAGACTTTGCCACCAACTTTGCCATTGTCTATGATATTCTTTGAGAGAACGCCGATATTGTTGACGCCATTCCCAGAGCGTAGAACGTTGTTCTTGATTAAGTACGTTTTTGGCTAGTGATTTGAGACTTTCCATAGTTTTTTCTTTTATATTATTACAAATGGAACCAAGAAAAGCATTTTCTACCACTAAGTTAGACGAAATTTTAGGCGATCGCTGTTCTCAACTAGAACAAGAGAGAGTATTACTATTAAATAAAGTTCTAGAATGGTTAAACAATTTTAGTTCTAGTTATGGTATTAAACAAGCTTATATTTTTGGTTCTATTTTACGTTCTGGTAAATTTCACGAACAATCAGATTTGGACATCGCTGTTGTCCAAATTAACCCTGAAGATTATTTTACTGTTATTAGTCTTTTGCAAGACTATTTAGGTAGAGAAGTAGATGTGATTATACTAGATAACTGTCACTTTGCCCAAAAAATTCGCGACACAGGTTTATTATGGACAAAAACACCTTAATTCTGCTAACAACTGATCTTCAAGCACAAAGACAGTTGATTAATCAGATTTTCCAAAAACTTGAACAAAGAGCAGAGGGACTAACTCCAGATGATCTAATTCGTTTAGAAAGTATAGCTTATCAAATTCATAATCTTTATACTGCTATTGAAGATTTACTAAAAATTATAGCCACTTATTTTGAAAATAATATTACCAATACAGCCCAATGGCACGCCAATTTATTGACCAGATTAAGTCAAAATATACCCGAAATTAGACCAGCTTTTTTGTCTGAAGAAACTTTTTTAATTTTAAATAGTTTACGAGGTTTTCGTCATTTTTTTCGTCATGCTTATGGAGCTGATATTGAATATATTCAATTAAAAATAAACCTAGATAAAGCCTTGAAACTGAGAGAATATTTGGACAAAGATTGTGATAAATTTTTGCAGCAAATATCAGCTAAATAATGACTAGGCCAAAAAAACTAAATTTTTGTACAATAGAAAAAATGTAGTCATAAACAAAAATGGTCTTTTCTCTCACTGAATCTCCTAACACAGATTTATCACAAGTACGTTTAACAATTAGAAACCTACAACCCCAACTAGTGCAATGGCGACGTTATCTGCATCAACATCCGGAAATCGGTTTTCAAGAATATTTGACTACCGAGTTCGTCAGTCGCCAACTCCAAGAATGGGGAATCAAACACGAAACGGGAATAGCTAAAACGGGAATAGTTGCTACTATCGAAGGAACACAACCAGGACCTGTAATCGCCATTCGTGCAGATTTAGATGCACTACCGATTCAAGAACAAAATCAAGTAGAGTATAGATCGCTTCATGATGGTTTTATGCACGCTTGTGGACATGATGGACACACAGCGATCGCCCTAGGGACAGCTTATTATCTGTCTCACTATCGAGAAAAGATAAGAGGTACAGTTAAAATCCTCTTTCAACCCGCTGAAGAAGGTCCAGGAGGGGCTAAACCGATGATTGAAGCAGGGGTACTCACCAATCCCAAGGTAGAGGCGATTATCGGTTTACACCTGTGGAATCGTCTTCCTTTAGGTACGGTTGGTGTTCGTAGTGGAGCACTGATGGCAGCAGTAGAATGTTTTCGTTGTACTATTTTAGGGAAAGGTGGTCATGGTGCCATGCCCGAACAAACCGTTGATTCTGTACTAGTTAGCGCCCAAATAGTTACAGCTCTGCAGACAATAGTAGCACGCAATATTAACCCCTTAGACAGTGCCGTAGTGACCGTTGGGGAACTCCACGCCGGAAAAGCTCTCAACGTTATCGCTGATACAGCTCATTTTAGCGGTACAGTTCGCTATTTTGATCCCCAATATCAGGGTTATATTCAACAAAGAGTAGAAGAGATCATCAGGGGTATCTGTCAAGCTCACAACGCCAAATATGAGTTAGATTATTGGCATCTCTACCCCCCTGTAATTAACGATCCTGGGATAACATCTTTAGTACAATCTGTAGCCACTCAAGTAGTAGAAACTCCCGCGGGAGTAGTTCCCGACTGTCAAACTATGGGAGGAGAAGATATGTCTTTCTTTCTACAAGAAGTTCCAGGGTGTTACTTCTTTTTGGGTTCAGCTAATCCTGCTAAAGATTTAGCTTATCCCCACCATCACCCCCGTTTTGATTTTGATGAAACAGCTTTAGCTATGGGTGTAGAAATTTTTGTGCGTTGTGTAGAAAAGTTTTCTCAACAAGCGTAAACCTGTCCATCAATCAATAAGCGAGTGATTCCTTTAGCTTTGAGATAGGTCGCGGTTTTTTTCAACAAACGACCATCGGGTATCTTAATCACTCGCTGGGAGCGATTGGAAAAGCGTCGAGCTACTTTTTGATTGTCAAAGATAGGTAAGGTCTTCTCTTCTATCTCTGTAGTTGGTATTTTACCTAAATCGCCGAATTCTCTCAAGGGTCTGGTAATTAATTCAGCGAAGCGATCGATAACTACATAACAAATTTTGGGGAAATAAGCTTCAGACAAGGGTAGAATCTCGATTTGAGGTAAGCTGGTAACAATTTGAGTTTCTATCTCATCCCTCGATTCTTCCCATTCATCCTCATCATCATCCTCATCTTCATCCTCAATCTCCTCTAAATCCTCCCCTAATAATTCATTGAGACTAACAACATCGACAAGTTGTTCATCAAGTTGAAGATGAGGAGATTCTGGGATTGTTGCTGTTAATTCCTCTGTTTCAGGTTGAAGAGGAGGAGATTCTGGGATTGTTGGTGTTAATTCTAATTGAGCTTCATGAGAAATCTTGCGACCAATTAAACGCTTTTTATGTACCAATTCTTCATATTCTGTGGGAGAAAAATTACTTTTTAAAAATCTGTTGATAGTTGAACTACTAACCCCATAGCGTTGAGCTAGAGTAGCAGTAGTTTCTGATGAAGTTCGATAAAGTTGAATAATTTCTTGTTGCTCAGAATCAGAGAGTTTTTTCGGACTCATGATTAAATATATTTTTTTAAAAGGTTAAATTAATTAAGTCAAAGTCTGCTTTTGTTAACATTCAAGTACAATTACTTACTTTTTGACTTAAATTCAGATACTTTTCTATGATATCTTTTTTCTGTAAGTTATCATGAAAAGCTAATTAAAACAATTACTTATGCCCATTCTACAGGCTAAACCAGCTTTATTAGTCCTAGCGGACGGAACAACATATCATGGCTATTCCTTTGGTCATCAAGGAACTACGGTAGGAGAAGTAGTCTTTAATACGGGAATCACAGGATACCAAGAAGTCTTGACCGATCCTAGTTATCAAGGACAAATAGTTATTTTTACTTATCCAGAATTGGGTAACACTGGAGTTAACCCCTTTGATGAAGAATCAGCTCAACCCCACGTCAAAGGGGTTATTTGTCGTAATATAGCTAAAAGACCAAGTAACTGGCGTTCGACTGAATCTTTACCAGATTATCTCAAAAGACATAAAATCCCTGGTATCTATGGGATTGATACTCGCTCTCTAACTCGGAAAATTCGTTCTGTAGGAGCGATGAATGGAGCAATTTCTACAGAAATTCTTGATTTTGAACAATTACTAAATGTAGTTAAAAAAGCTCCATCTATGACGGGTTTGAATTTGGTACAGGAAGTGTGTACTAAAGAAATCTATGAGTGGTCTGAAACCACCGACTCGGTTTGGGAATTCAGCGAAAGTGACCCCGATGCTATCGAGCAACCCTTGACTGTAGTGGCTATTGACTTTGGCATTAAGAAAAATATTCTCCGGCGTCTAGCTAGGTATGGTTGTAGGATAATAGTTGTACCGCCTAGTACCCCAGCAGCAGAAATCCTTAAATACAATCCCGACGGGATTTTCCTCTCTAATGGTCCGGGAGATCCTGCAGCAGTTAAGGAAGGGGTAGAATTGACTAAGGCTTTGTTAGAAGAAGGTAAACCAACTTTTGGGATTTGTATGGGACACCAAATTTTAGGTTTGTCTCTAGGAGCAAAAACCTTTAAGTTGAAATTTGGACATCGAGGGTTAAATCAACCGGCGGGTTTAGCGCAACATCAAGTAGAAATTACCAGTCAAAATCATGGTTTTGCAGTAGATGCAGATTCTTTAAGTCCTGAATTGGAAATTACCCATCTCAACCTTAACGATCGCACTGTAGCCGGATTTAAACATAAAACCTTACCCTTTTTCTCGGTACAATATCACCCCGAAGCTAGTCCCGGTCCTCACGACGCTGATTATTTGTTTAAAAAATTTGTAGATTTAATGCGCCAAAAAAAGTAAATTGAGCTAAAATATTGAGACTAAATATTTGGGGTTAAAAAATCTCAGGAGGAAATTATTGCAGAACAACTAAACCTGACTCTGAGTTTAAGAGGGACAAGGCAAGTCAGGGAAAATTATCAAATCATCCGTTTAACAGGTCTTTTAGATGCTTACTCGGAACAAACCTTTCGTAAGGTAATCCTCTCTTGTCTGGAGACTGGACCAAAAAATTTAATCTTAGTCCTATCTCAAATTGATTTTATTGATAGTTCCGGGTTGGGTGTTTTGGTACAAATTGTTAAAGCTACTCAAAATCAAGGAGGAACTTTGCAAATTGTTACTAACGCTCGGGTGACTCAAACGGTAAAACTTGCTCGTCTGGAAAGTTTTCTTCCTCTTCAACCTTCTTTAGAAGCAGCTTTAGCAAAAATTGAAGAAGCTTGAGCTGCTCGCTCTATAGGGGTTCACATCCGCTCAAACTTCAGAGGAAAAGAACTCCATAGATTATTTTTGGCAAGGACAATGCTAGGTAATATTTTCAGTGTCATACTCTCATTATCTCTGTTTTTGGCGACGACAATTGAGCAAGGAGATACTCTCAATCAACAGGCTGCCGCCGCTATGTCTGCAGGGAATTACTATCAAGCAGAACAATACCTAACCCAATTAATCACAGAATTTCCCGAAAACCCTGCTATCTGGAGTAATCGGGGTTTGGCTCGTGCCGGACAAAATAAGTTAGCAGAAGCTCTCGAAGATTATAATCAAGCGATTAGGATCGCACCACTAATACCAGATACCTATCTTAATCGGGGTGCGGTCCTAGAGGCTCAAGGTAAATTCACCGAAGCGATCGCCGACTATAATCGTTTGCTCGCCCTAGACCCAACCGATGCTCTTGGTTATAATAATCGTGGTAACGCCCAAGCAGGGTTAGAAAATTGGCGAGAAGCCCTAAGAGACTATCAAAAAGCG
>CALGKL010000026.1 GCA_937930495.1 uncultured Gloeocapsa sp. | reverse complement strand
CCTAGGTTTTGAAGTAATGCACGAACGTAACGCTCACAACTTCCCCTTAGATTTAGCTAGCAGCGAAAGCGCTCCCGCGATCAAAGGTTAGGTTTAACTAAAACAAAAACGCTCTCCCTAAATTAGGAGGGCGTTTTTTTTGTTAACATATATTAAGGATTAGCCAAAAGAAAAATTTTTCTTGAGCTAAACAAATGTTAAAATAACCATGCTCTATATCTTTTAGGCTTAGCCGAGTCTGAAAAAGATTAACAAAACTATAAAATTACAGGTTTAGTTATGGCTCAAATTTCTGGTGCTTCAGATGTTCCCGATATGGGGCGTCGCCAATTCATGAACTTATTAACCTTTGGGACAGTAACAGGAGTAGCTTTAGGCGCACTCTACCCAGTGGTTAAATATTTTATCCCTCCTTCTAGTGGTGGGACAGGTGGCGGTGTAACCGCTAAAGACGCTCTGGGGAATGACATAATTGTTAGTAATTTCTTAGCTACCCATAATCCAGGCGATCGCGTTTTAGCCCAAGGATTAAAAGGAGACCCCACCTACCTAGTCGTTAAAGAAGATAGAACCCTCTCTAATTACGCCCTTAACGCAGTATGTACTCACCTAGGTTGTGTTGTCCCTTGGAATGCTAGCGAAGATAAATTCATCTGTCCTTGTCACGGTTCACAATACGATGCAACAGGTAAAGTAGTCAGAGGACCTGCACCTTTATCCCTAGCTTTAGTTAATGCTCAAGTGACCGAAGATGATAAAGTAGTCTTTACCAATTGGACAGAGACCGATTTTCGTACCAATGAAGCTCCCTGGTGGGCTTAAAACCATATTACTAAGCTAAGCAACAATGAAAATGTCTGAACTTCTCGCAGTGAGTCGTAGAGTAATCCTAACCTTACTTCTGACCATTGCTCTGTTATTTACCTCTGATTTAATCCTCCCTGGTGCAGCTAATGCTTATCCTTTTTGGGCTCAACAAACTGCACCCGAAACTCCTAGAGAAGCTACAGGAAGAATTGTCTGTGCCAACTGTCATTTAGCAGCTAAACCAGCTGAAGTAGAAATACCTCAGTCAGTCCTTCCCAATACCGTTTTTGAAGCTGTGGTGAAAATTCCCTACGATTTAAACACTCAGCAAGTACTCGGGGACGGTTCCAAAGGTGGTTTAAACGTGGGAGCAGTCTTGATGTTACCAAAAGGGTTCAAAATAGCACCTCCTGAGCGTATCCCCGAAGAATTACAAGAAAAAGTCGGTAGCGTCTATTTCCAACCCTATAGCGAAGACCAGGAAAACGTCGTCCTCGTTGGACCTTTACCCGGTGAACAATATCAAGAAATTGTCTTCCCTGTACTTTCTCCCGACCCCTCCCAGGATAAAAATATTAAGTTTGGTAAATACGCTGTTCATCTAGGTGCTAATCGTGGACGTGGTCAGGTTTATCCCACAGGCGAACCTAGCAATAATACAGTTTATAACGCTTCGGCCACCGGTACAATTAGCGCTATTACCACTCAAGAAGCTGGTGGTTATGAGGTTACCATCGCTACAGAAAATGACTCTGTAGTTAACAAAATTCCCCCAGGTTTAGACCTAGTAGTCAGCGAAGGACAGGAGATTACAGCAGGACAACCTCTCACCAATAATCCCAACGTCGGTGGTTTTGGTCAAAAAGATACCGAAATCGTTTTACAAAGTCCTAATCGTGTTCTCGGTTTAATGCTCTTCTTGGGAGGAATTATGCTAGCCCAAATTATGCTAGTACTCAAGAAGAAACAAGTAGAAAAAGTCCAAGCAGCAGAAATGAATTTCTAGTGATTTTCTTGACATAGTTCATAAGTCAAGGATTAGGGTAGAATAAAGTTAAAGCTCTAATTCTTGGCTTTATTTATTGAGTAGTTTATTATGACAATTGAACAAGAGTTTAAAGATAAAATTAAAGCGGGAAAATTCAAAGAAGCACTAATGTTAGCTCTGATTCATTCAGTAGAATTAACGGTAACTACCTCGATAATTAGTCAGGATGAAGATACAGAATCTGAGACTTATATTAGTACAAAAGTTGATTTAGTAGAAGGTAAAATTACTAACTCTATTAGTGAAGATATTCTCAATAACCCAGGTTATCAAGAATTAGCTAAACTTCATTTTGACCAAGTTAAACAGGGACAGGAAATTATCTTTACTAACCTGAAAAGTTTTCAAACAATGTTAGCTTTTTTAGAACAAGCTTCCAATTCCTCAACAGCAGAATTACCAGAAAAATCTGAGCAGACTTTATCATTTGGGGATAATTCTAATCATGACAGTTACTGAAGAATTTAAACTCGCGGTTAAAACAAGAAGATTTAACGAGGCTTTTTTAATACTCTTGAGCCAAAGTTTTGCGATTACCATTACTACTAATATTGGGGAGGAAATCCAGTTAGAAACCTCAATTAATGTAGTGGAAGGAAAAATAAATAATCAAGTCGAGCAGGCTTTTTTAAACTATCCTCAGCGGGAATTAGCTGGACAATTTCACTATGCACAAGTTAATCTAGCTCCAGATCTACTAAGACAATATATCAAAAATTGGTACTATCTCTGTCAATTTCTTTCCGAAGGAGAAAATATACCCGAAACCCCTTTACTAGAAAAAGATCTAACAGTTTTTCCTACCCAAACAACAGCCAAACAGGAAGAATGGTCAGAATTTCTCAACGAA
>CALGKL010000025.1 GCA_937930495.1 uncultured Gloeocapsa sp. | reverse complement strand
CAATATCTTAGTTAATCTTACCCCGGCTGATTTGCGCAAAGAAGGTCCTAGTTTTGATTTACCGATCAGTGTGGGGATTCTCGCCGCTTCAGAACAGGTAGATCCTACTTTTTTGGGGGATTGTCTCTTTCTCGGTGAGTTGTCCTTAGATGGGAGTTTAAGAGCGATCGCCGGTGTCTTACCTATTGCTGCTGCTGCATCTAGTTTGGGGATTAGCACTTTAATCGTACCGGAAGATAACGCCTCTGAAGGTGCGATCGTCGAAAATATTAACGTCTATGGTTTTAAACACCTCCTGGAGGTAGCTGATTTTCTCAACGATCCTGCTAAATATACCCCAGTTAAAGCTAATCTAGCTCCTGATTCCTCACCAACTCCTTTTACGCCTAATTTACGAGATGTCAAAGGACAAAGTCACGCGCGACGCGCCTTAGAAATCGCCGCTTCAGGGGGACATAATCTAATCTTTGTTGGTCCCCCTGGTGCGGGTAAAACGATGTTAGCGCGACGTTTACCGGGTATTTTACCGCCTTTGACTTTTGAAGAAGCTTTAGAAGTCTCCCAAATCCACTCGGTGGCGGGTTTTCTCAAAGATAGAGGGAGTTTGATTCGGGAGCGTCCTTTTCGCAGTCCCCATCATTCTGCTTCCGGTCCTTCTTTGGTTGGGGGTGGTAGTTTCCCACGTCCTGGAGAGATATCTTTGTCGCACAGAGGTGTACTTTTCCTGGATGAATTAACCGAATTTAAGCGCAATGTCCTAGAATTTCTCCGTCAACCCCTCGAAGATGGTTGTGTAACTATTTCTCGTACTCGTCAATCGGTGGTTTTCCCCGCTAGGTTTACCCTGGTTGCTAGTACTAATCCTTGTCCTTGTGGTTATTTTGGTGATCCCCTACAACCTTGTACTTGTTCCCCACGTCAACGAGAACAATATTGGGCTAAATTATCTGGTCCTTTGATGGATCGGATCGATTTACAAGTAGTCGTTAATCGCTTAAAACCCGAGGAAATTACCTCTTCCACCACGGGAGAAGATTCTGAGACTGTACGTCAACGAGTCTTGAAAGCTAGGGAAATCGCGACTAAACGCTTTAAAAATGAACCAAAAGTTAGTTGTAACGCTGAAATGTCTTCAGCTCATCTCCGTAAGTTTTGTCAATTAGATGATAACGCTCGTAATTTATTAGAGGGAGCTATTACTAAATTGGGGTTATCCGCGCGAGGGAGCGATCGCATTCTGAAAGTAGCTCGCACCATCGCTGATTTAGACGCTCAAAGTGCGATTCAATCCCAACACGTCGCCGAAGCGATTCAATATCGTACTATTGATAGAATGCACTAAGAGGAGAAATTATCTCAAAGCCTGACCTTGAACTCTATTTTCTAAAGCAATTTTCGCTTGTTCGCGATCGTCGAAGTGGATTTTAACCGTACCGAGAATTTGATAATCCTCGTGACCTTTTCCGGCGATCAAAATTCCATCACCAGGTTTAGCCTGGGCGATCGCCTGATGAATAGCAGTGGCGCGATCGCTTTCCACTAGGGGCGTAATCACCGTGGGAATCCCAGCTAAGATATCCTCAATAATCGTCTCGGGATTTTCTGTCCGGGGATTATCTGAGGTAACCACGACTTGATCAGCTAATCTAGCCGCAATTTCTCCCATTAAGGGACGTTTAGTGCGATCGCGATCTCCCCCACAACCGAAGACACAGACCATCTTTCCGGAAATAAAAGGTCTAGCCGCTTTTAATAAATTTTCTAAACTATCAGGAGTATGGGCATAATCAACAATAACGGTGATATCTTGGTCTGGGTGTATTTGTACCCTTTCCATTCGTCCTGGAACACCGGGAAATTCACTTAAACAGGTTAAATCCACTTTAACCCCTAGAGATTCTACCGCTGCAAGAGCAGCGAGTAAATTAGCGAGATTAAATTGACCAACTAAAGGAGAATTAAACTCTCTTACTCCCATCGGTGTATGGATTTTACCTTTTACTCCCGTTGACTGATAGACTAAATCACTCGTCCAAAAATCAGCCCTAGGATCATCGAGACTATAAGACCAGACTTTCTCTTTGGCTAAACTGGTAATCAGACGTTGACCATAGGGATCATCTTGATTAATAATCGCCCTTCCCCGCAGATATTCATTGCTAAATAACAGGGATTTGGCTTGAAAATAATCCTCCATATCCCGATGAAAATCCAGATGATCTTGGGTTAAATTGGTAAAAACTGCTACCTCGAAACCACAACCAGAAACCCTCCCCTGACTCAAAGCGTGAGAGCTCACCTCCATTACCCCATATTGATTACCAGCAGTTACTGCTTGTGCCAGTTGAGCTTGCAAATCTACGGCAAAGGGGGTAGTATGTACTGCGGTGACTTGATAATCTTGCCAACGAGTATAGAGAGTACCCAATAAAGCCGTAGGTAACTGATTTTCCTTGAGAAAAAATTCGATTAAATGGGTGGTAGTGGTTTTACCGTTTGTACCCGTTACCCCAATTAAAGATAATTTTCCGGCGGGATAACCATAAAAACAAGCCGCAATCTGAGCACAATCAGAGATAATATTATCGCTGACTAGCACACAATCAGAAGCCTTAGGGGGAACTCGTTCAAAAGCAACAGGAGTAATTACCGCGGCGATCGCCCCTTTGGTCAGAGCATCACGCCAAAACGTACCCCCATCTACTTTAGTACCAGGCATACCAATAAACAAGTCTCCAGGTTGACAAGTTTGAGAATTAGTACTCAAGCCGCTGATTTCTTGGTCTAGACAGGGGAGATTGAGCTGATTAACTAAACCTGGTAATTGTTGAATTAATTCTGTTAATTTCATTAGCCTTGAGAATATTTAGTTAACATTTCTGCTATTTTACTAACAGAGGTACGGGGAGAAAACCGAGGTAAGGGTTGTTCCTGTTCTCCTTTTTTTAAACACAATACGGGAATTTCATACTGATAACGTTCCCACCATTCTGGTTGAGTAGTGATATCTCTAACCTCTAAATTTAACTCTAGGGTTTCTATTTCTGCTAATTTAGCCGCTAAACCTTCACAGAGATGACAACCAGGTTTACTATAAAGAATTAGATTAATAGTTTTGTTCATAAATAAAATGGTAAAAATTCTCCACCTCTCGGATATTCACATGGGGAGTGGTTTCTCTCACGGTAAAATTAATCCCGAAACAGGCAAAAATACTCGTCTAGAAGATTTTATCAAAACCTTAACCACCTGTATAGATCGGGCGATCGATCTTAAGGTCGATTTAGTCTTATTTGGTGGGGACGCTTTCCCCGATTCCACCCCTCCTCCCTATGTTTATGACGCTTTCGCTGAACAATTTAAACGTCTAGCTACAGCGAATATTCCAACTATTCTCTTAGTAGGAAATCATGATCAACATTCTCAAGGTCATGGTGGTGCTAGTCTATCAATCTATCGTACCCTAGATGTTCCTGGTTTTATCGTTGGGGACAGAATTAGAACTCATCAGATTAGCACCCCCAATGGTGATGTTCAAGTCATCACCCTTCCCTGGTTAACGAGTGCAATTTTAGAAACTAAAGAAAGTACCCGTAATCTTTCTCTCTCTGAAATAGATCGCTTATTATTAAAACGTTTACAAGAAGCTTTAGAAGGAAAAATCCGCGAACTCAACCCCAATCTTCCCACAATCTTACTCGCTCATGTCATGGTCGATCGCGCTACCATTGGTTCGGAAAGATTTTTAGCCGTTAGCAAAGGTTTTACGGTCCCGGTTTCCTTATTCATACGTCCTGAATTTGATTATGTTGCTTTAGGACACGTCCACAAACACCAAAATCTCAACCCTTCTAATAATCCTCCGATTATTTATCCTGGAAGTATCGAAAGGGTAGATTTCTCTGAGGAAAAAGAAGATAAGGGTTATGTCTTAGTAGAATTAACCCGTGGTCACGCTCAATGGGAGTTTTGTCCTCTTGATGTTCGTCGTTTTTGTACCATTCGGGTTGATGTGTCCCAATCTCCTACTCCCGAAGCAGCTATTTTACAAGCGATCGCCCGTCATCCGATTCAAGACGCAGTAGTCCGTCTTTTCTATAAATTACGGAACGATCAAATCCCAGCGGTCAATAATAATAACCTCACCGAAGCTTTGGCTTTAGCCCACCAATTTACTATTTATCCGGAAGTGGTTTCTCCTTCCTCTAGTCCACGTATTCCTGAATTTAATGTCGGTCATAGTTTGGATTATCTGGAAGCTTTAGCTACCTATATCCAAAATCAAGCACACCTCCAGGATATAGCTACCGAAATGCTCGAAGCTGCTAAATCTCTTTGTGAGGATTAAAATAAAGACGCACCGAGTAAA